>NZ_CASGGV010000307.1:0-44772 GCF_949319125.1 Frankia sp. Hr75.2
GAAAAGGCGCCGCAGCGCGGGCAGGCTCCACCAGCTGCCCGAGCCCGAGCCGCCAGCAGCAGTCGATCCCCGATCTGCTCAACATGGTCCACGATCACATTTGCCAGATGCGGGAACAGAACCCCGAGGTCAGAGAGGCACCGCGCACACGATCGCAGCTATCTGGGTCTGGTCCACCACGGACCAGAGCACGTGGTCGTCGCTCGAACCTGAGCGGGGACGCCACGACCTGACTCACTGTGACCGGTTCAGATCCGGAAGAATCAGCCGCATGGCGGTCCGCTGGTTCAGCGTCGTCGTCGACTGCGACGATCCTGCGGCCTTGGCCGAGTGGTGGGCGACGGTCCTGGGGTTCCGTGTGGTCTACCGCAACGAACGCGAGGTCGACATCGCGGCGGACGCGGCCAGCTTCCCCGGCCTCGCTTTCCTGCGAACGCCAGACCGGAAACGGTCCAAGAACCGGCTGCACCTCGACCTCAACCCCGACGACCAGGCTGCTGAAGTGGCCCGCCTTCTCGAACTCGGGGCGACCCGTGTCGACGTCGGGCAGGGCGACGGCGTCGACTGGGTAGTCATGGCAGACCCAGAAGGCAACGAGTTCTGCGTCCTGGCTCGTCAGGACGGCTGGTAAAGGGCCCTCCAGCATGACCCGGCTAGGCCCCGCCAAGTGGCGCTCCGTAACAGGTTCTGACGACCATCACGTGATCGTCGCCAGAACCGGTTCTCGGCTGCGTAGCCAAGTCCGCCAGCGCCGACTCAACGTCCTCCCCTAGCGACCAAAGATCGCTAGCCCTCCACTGCGTCGTCCTCTGCCGGCGCGCGCTCCACCAGGCGGCGGAGGAACTCCCGGAGCATCTCCTGCTCGGCAGCGTCGAACACATCGAGCAGCTCCTCTTCACAAGTGAGGGCGTCGACATGGCAATCGGTGCTGACCCGCAGGCCCTCTTCTGTGAGGTACGAGCGAAGGATCCGCCCGTGGTTGGCGTCGGGCTTGCGTTCGATCAGGCTGCGACGCTCGAGCGTGGCCAGCGCCAGCTGGACTGCCTGCGGCGTGATGAGCAAACGCCGGGCCAGGTCCGCGCCGGAGAGGCCAGGAGTGTCGGCCAGGCGTTTGAGGACGCCGAGCTGCTCCGTCGTGACACCGTGGCTGCGGATGGCACTATTGACCGCCTGGCGGGTGGAGTGAGCGGCTTGTTTTAGCAGCCACATGATGTGGTCCGTAGTGTCCATGACGATCAACCAGGGGATCGGGCGCTCGAACCGACCGGCGCACGACTACTGAATTGGCTCGTCGCTGAACAAGGCCGTGCACAGAATCCCGTGCGGTGACCTGAGGGCATGGGGCGCCACCTGGCGCAGCCCCATGGATTGGTCAAGATCACAGCGTCACACACCTCCCACTCGTGGCGATACATGAGCTCGAGTGCCAAGCCTCGGTCGAGCAGCTTCTGGCCGCTCCGAGCACATGCTGACCATATGCGAGGCCCCTGCGCCGAGGACCGGGGACCGACGTGAGCGTCGGAACAGGCGGGTGCACCTTCCGCGGCGCCGCTGGCTCTCTCGGGTCTGGTGCACGCCCGTCCCCCGGCTGGCTGCGCGCCAGCGGCCCCGGACGGCTCCGCTGTCGCGGTTTCGCCCGTGATCGACGTTGCACGGCCCGGCGGCGACCGTGGACCTGCCAGGACTCCAACGTCGCGCTCGGGGCGCCCCGCGCATCTCGGCGGTCCGGGTAGCGGCGGCGGGCGGCCCGCTGCCACCTGGCCCAACCCCTCCGCATCAGTGTCAAGGACATGATATCAAGTGCTTGTGTTCGCCTCGGGGGCCGTATAGATTTCAGCCAGAGCGTTCTGGGGCAGCCCGATTCCAGCGCACACTCCCCCGGACCAGCGCTGTCATCTGAGGTAGAGGAGTAGCAGTGGCTCGTTGGCCCAAGCCGCCCGAAGGCAGTTGGACGGAGCACTATCCGGAGCTCGGGACCGAGCCGGTGTCCTACGAGGACTCGATCTCGCCGGAGTTATACGAGCTCGAGCGGGAGGCGATTTTCAAGCGCGGCTGGCTGAATGTCGGGCGGGTGGAGCTGCTGCCGAGGAACGGCAGCTACTTCACCAAGGAGATCCACATTGCCAAGACGTCGATCATCGTCTTGCGCGACAAAGACGGCAAAGTGCGGGCATTCCACAACATTTGCCGCCATCGTGGCAACAAACTGGTGTGGAATGATTTCCCTGGCGAGGAGACGAGCGGTACGTGCAGGCAGTTCACCTGCAAGTACCACGCCTGGCGTTACGACCTCGACGGGTCGCTGAATTTTGTGCAGCAGGAGGGCGAGTTCTTCGGCCTCGACAAGAATGACTACGGCCTCGTCCCCGTCCATTGCGACGTCTGGGAGGGCTTCATCTTCGTCAACCTCGCCAAGCGGCCCGAGCAGTCGCTGCCGGAATTTCTCGGGCCGATGGTCACCGCGATCGAGGGCTACCCCTTCGACAAGATGACCGAGCGTTGGCACTACCGCTCCGAGGTGAAGGCGAACTGGAAGCTCTACATGGACGCCTTCCAGGAGTTTTATCACGCACCCGTGCTGCACGCGAGGCAGTATCCGGCGAAGTTCGCCAACGCCGGACAGCAGAAGGGTTTCGAGGCGCCGCACTACCGGATCGACGGTCCGCACCGCCTGGTGAGCACAGCCGGGATCCGGACGTGGGAACTCGACCAGGACATGCGCAAGCCGATAGACGATATCTGCCGCAGCGGAAATTTCGGGCCGTGGGATATTCCCGACCTCGGCGTCGAGAAGATGCCGCCCGGCGTGAACCCCGCTGGTTGCGACCCGTGGGGGCTCGACTCGTTCCAGCTCTTCCCGAACTTCACGATCCTGATCTGGGGACTGGGCTGGTACCTCACCTACCATTACTGGCCGACGGCGTACAACAGCCACATCTTCGAGGGAACGCTCTATTTCGTCCCAGCGAAGACGCCGCGCGAGCGCGTGGCCCACGAGCTCACCGCGCTGACGTTCAAGGAGTTCGGCTTGCAGGACGCCAACACTCTCGAGGCGACGCAATCGATGCTGGAGTCCCGGGTGGTGGACCGGTTCCCGCTGGGTGACCAGGAGGTGCTGTGCCGGCACCTTCACAGGGAGACAGCCAAGTGGATCGACGACTACCAGCGCGGACGTGCGGGGGTATGACAGACGTGATCGAAATGCTGCCCAAGGAGTTCGCCGACCTCGAGCCATTCGTGGCTGACTGGTGCCTGCCGACCGAGCCAGAGCGTTACGACAAGCGCCTCGCCACCTCGATGGACGACATGCAGGCGTATTACGACGTCATCACGCCACGCGCCGAGGCCGCGCTGACGTACCTCGACCAGTACAGCCTGGACGACATGCCGGAGGAGGCGCTCAGGCTGCTGTACATGCTGTATTCGATGGTCATGGTGTCGTTCCCGGTCGAGTGCTGGCACCAGCAGCGCATCCCTGACTCGGGTGCGGCGCAGCTCGACTGCCTGGTTGCGCCAGTCCCGTGAGCGACGCGATCGTCCTTCGGGCCCATCGCTGGGTCGACATCGATGCCGGGTTGGTGAGGTCACCTGCGGTGATCGTGGTGGAGGGCAACCGCATAGTCGCGGTATGCCCCACCGAGCTTCCGGCGACGGCGACCGAGGTCGACCTGGGCGACGTCACGCTCCTGCCCGGACTGATGGACATGGAGCTGAATCTGCTCATCGGCGGTCCCGGTGGCCCAGACGGGCTGCCGAACCCGATGCACGGCGTCCAGGACGATCCAGTATACCGCACCCTGCGGGCCACCGTGAACGCCCGCGCGACACTGCTGGCGGGCTTCACGACCGTGCGCAACCTGGGGTTGATGGTAAAGACCGGCGGCTACATGCTCGACGTCGCGCTGCAGCGGGCGATCGACCAGGGTTGGCTCGAAGGCCCGCGCATCATCCCGGCCGGGCACGCCGTCACGCCGTACGGCGGCCACCTCGACCCGACCGTATTCCAGCGGCTTGCGCCCGGGATCATGCCGTTGGGTGTGGCCGAGGGCATCGCCAACGGCGTGGGCGAGGTACGCGCCTGTGTTAGGTACCAGATCCGCCATGGCGCGAAGGTGATCAAAGTATCGGCGTCCGGTGGCGTGATGTCGCACTCCACGTCGCCGGGCTCGCAGCAGTACTCCGACGAGGAGTTCGAGGCCATCACCGACGAGGCACACCGTGCGGGGATCCGGGTCGCCGCCCACGCCGTCGGCGACTCCGCAGTCCAGGCCTGCATCCGGGCCGGCGTGGACTGCATCGAGCATGGCTTCCTCGCCACGCCCGAGTCGATCCAGATGATGGTCGATCACGGGACGTTCCTCGTGTCGACGACATACCTCACCGAGGCGATGGCGATCGAGCGGGCGGCTCCCGAGCTGCAGAAAAAGGCCGCGGAAATCTTCCCGCGGGCCAAAGCGATGCTGTCCAAGGCGATCGCCGCCGGGGTAAAGATCGCCTGCGGGACCGATGCGCCGGCGATCCCGCACGGCCAGAACGCCAGGGAACTCGTCGCGCTGGTCGACCGCGGCATGACGCCGATACAGGCGCTGCGCGCTGCCACGGTCACGAGCGCCGAGCTCATCCAAATGGACGACGAGCTCGGCCGCCTCGCGGCTGGCTACCTCGCCGACGTCATCGCCGTCCCCGGCGACCCGTCCGAGGACATCACCACCACACAGGACGTCCTGTTCGTGATGAAGGAAGGTCGTATCTACAAACATGTCTGAGCAGCACGCACAGCACGTCGCCGTCGTGACCGGCGGCGCCTCGGGGATGGGTCGCTCGATCTGCGAGCAGCTCGCGGCGCGCGGGCACAGCGTCGCGGTGCTCGACATCAACGGTGACGCGGCGCAGGCCGTTGCCGACGAACTCCGCTCTGCCGGCGCCGACGCGCTGGCGTGCCGGGTCGACGTGGCCGACCGGCCGTCTGTCGATGACGCGTTGGGGAAGGTGCGCAGCGAACTCGGGCCCGTGGCGATCCTGGTAACCAGCGCAGGCGTGACGGCGTTCGAGCCCTTCACCGAGATCACCCTCGAGTCCTGGCGCCGCGTCCTCGACGTCAACCTGACCGGTACGTTCCACTGTGTCCAAGCGGCGATCCCCGACATGGTCGATGCCCGATGGGGTCGGATCGTGACGATCTCGTCGTCGAGCGCCCAGCGCGGCACGCCCGGGATGACGCACTACGCGACGTCGAAGGGCGGCGTCATCACCCTGACGAAGTCGCTGGCCCGCGAGTTCGCGCCGTACGGGATCACCGTCAACACCATCCCGCCGTCCGCCATCGACACACCGATGGCGCGCCAGTCCCAGTCCGTCGGCAACCTGCCCAGCCGCGAGGTCATGGCCCAGGCCATTCCCCTGGGCCGCCTGGGTACAGGCGATGACATCGCTGCCGCCTGCGTGTTTCTCTGCTCTGAGGGGGCGGGTTACATCACCGGGCAGGTCCTCGGCGTCAACGGGGGGTCGGTCATATGACCCTGTGGGGCTCCAGAACCCCGATTCGGCCTGTGAGCTGGTCTTTTGCGGTTGACGGGATCTTCCGTGCAAGTGGTCGGGCAGTGTTGCGATATTCGTTGATCAGCCCGCCGAGGATGCGTGTGCGACAGGTGTCGGCCCCGCCGGGGTGCGGGGTCGGCGGGGGCAACCGGCGGCTGGTCGAGCCGCTCGGCGTGGATCCCAAGACCGCGCAGCACTGGGTGAAGGGGTGGCCCGCTCTGTCGACACCGTGGGTGGAGGATGGTCACGGGCGATGAGCGACGGAAACGCGCGGAGCGCTCAGCAGGCGGAACGATGTCTGGTAGATCACGTCGGCACGGCTGCAGTGATCTACCAGACATCGTGTGACGCCTCCCGGTCAGCGATGCACCGACGGGGCCGCGCTGGCACCGAGTCCGGCGCCGCCCTGGCCGGCGTTTGCGCCCACCCCCACGCTCGGAACCTGCGCGCCGACACCAGCACCGCCCGGCCCCGCACTCGCACCCACTCCTGCGCTCGGCGCCACATGGACGCCAAGACCCGCACCATCCGGCCCCGCGCTCGCACCCGTACCCGCACCCGGAACCTGTGCGCCGACACCAGCACCGCCCGGCCCCGCACTTCCACTCACACCGGCGGTGGTGCCCGGTGTCGCGGCGGCGTCGGTCTCTGCCTGTAGTGCCTTCGCGCAGAAGGCGTCGACCTTGTCAGGGCTGCCGGCGGCAGTGACGAGCGCGCGCATGTTCGGGGAATCGAGAGTCGTGCGGGCGTCGGTCGCTGCGGCGGCTGTGTAGGTGTGGCACAGGCCGAGCAGTGACGCCGAGACGGACGCGCCGGCACTCGGCACGGGGATCGCCGGGATGCTCACCTCGGCGGAGGGCGAGGCCGTCGGGGACACAGCGGCGCTGCCACCCCCACCGGCGATGGGGAGTACTCCTGTGCTGGCAGCGACGGCGACGCCACCGATAGCCGTGGCCCCGGCCGCCATTGCGGCGGCCTTCACGGTCAGGAGTTTTGCGAACATCAGCTTGATCATGGGTTTTCTCCGCGGCTGGGTGACGTGGGTGAGACGCGCCTCCCGGAAAGCGGCCACGGCCGCTTCCTCACCGTCAAGTTCGCCATCGCGGGCCGGAGCGGCCACGGCGGCGAGCAGGTCGGCAAGGGGATCCGCACCGACCCCGTCGTTGACCGGGCCGCCGCGAAGCATCCGTTCTGCCTCGCCCCGGCCGATCCGACGGGGTCGGTGTGTGCTCATCTCACGTCCTTCAGCGTCGAAGCTCTCGCCGGTGTTACACCGGGCCGCGGCCCATGGTCATCGTCGCGTGCTGTCACCCCGATCATGTTCACCTGCCTCCGGTCGACCGGCTTCGGTGATCCCCTGCTCAGCGAGCTGTTCGGCGAGCCGGCGCAACCCCCGGTGCGCCGCGGTGCGGACTGCGCCGGCGCGCTTGCCCAGGACCCGCCCCGCGGTTTTCGCGTCCAGCCCCATGACTACCCGCAGGAGCACCGCCTCCGCCTGGTCCAACGGCAGACCCGCGATCAGGCGCATGGCGGCCTCGGTGGACATCGCCTCCAACGCCCCTCCGGCGGTGTCGTCGGGCGCGGCCAGTTCTGTCGTCACCATCTCAACCGGTATGTCGTCTCGCTGGCGGCGAGTGCGTCGGCGCAGGTGGTCGAGCGCGCGGTGACGCGCGATCGTGGCTGCCCAGCCACGAAACCCGTCGAAGTCCCCGCGGAACGATGCCAGGTCCCGGGCTATCTGCAGCCACGCCTCGGACGCCACATCCTCGGCGTCGTTGCCGACGAGTACCCGCAGGTACCGCAGCAGACCCGGCTGGATCAGCCGGTAGATCAACCTGAAGGCCGCCTCGTCACCGCGCTGCGCTTCGATCACTGCCGAGGAGAGATCCAGTTCCTCGATCGGCGGACTGTCGGCCCCGGCGAAGGCATGTGGAACCGGTGGCGCCGATGTCAGCGAGGCTGCCGTGCTGACAGATGCGGATGTCGACCCCGCGGGGCCAGATGATCGTCGCGGGGTGCCACCGGTGGCGACTGCGTCTCCGCTCATCTCCGCGCTCTCGCTCACCGCGCAGATGATGCGACCCCGGTCAGAACAGGACGACAGCAGGGGCTTGCTGGTAGCAGGACGACACCGCACCGATACGGTCAGCTGCACATCTCGCCGGCTGATACGCGGTCGAGACCTGGTCGGGTGGCCCGGGGGGATCGCACCCCCGGCTCCCGCAGAACGGAGCGTGAGCCTCTCGGTTCACTCCGCTCTTCTCGTCGCACTGTTGCAGGAGGGGGGACAGCTGCGACCGGTAGAACCGGCCGTAGTAGTTCATCCAACCCGCCACGACCGCATTGATCAGCGCGGCGAGCTCGCCCAGGTCGTGTCTGGTTCGCGTGTGGAGCCGCCTCGGCGGACCTGCTGGCTCATCCTCCCCAGCGCCTCAGGGCTGACCGCGGGCTGGAAGCCCACGAACATCGTCCCGGCGGCTCTCCTGGCGCCTCTGGGCCGGAAGGCGTACCCCAGGAACGTGAACGAGGTGTGCTCGTACGAGCCACGTCGCCTTCCGTCCTTGCAGTACACGATCCTGGTCTTGGTCGGGTGCAGCCGCAGCTGTGGACGGTCACGAAATTCCCCAGTCGTGAGGGGCTGACGGTCACGTAATTCCCCACCTCGATCACGTAATTCCCCGTGGGGACGGGGTGCGTGTCGGGCTTGGAGTGGTCCTCCCGTTCGAGCACTGTTGCTCCTCGTCTGCGCAGGTCAGGCGGGGGGTGCCGATGGCGAGGAGAACCTTCGAAGTGATCGACATCGTGGAGATCCTGGTCCACTGGCACGCCGGCCGGTCGAAGAACGAGATCGCGGCCGCAAGACGATCCGCAAGTACGTGGCCCCGGCGGAAGCCGCGGGCCTGGTGCCGGGCGGCCCGCCGGTGGCCGAGGCGGAGTGGACCGCCCGGGCACGGGAGTGGTTCCCCGAGCTGGCCGACACCCGGTTGCGGCAGGTGACCTGGCCGGAGATCGCCAAGTACCACGACTACATCGCCGACCAGCTGAAGGCGGGCGTCACCGTGTCGACGGTCCACCAGCGGCTCGCCTGCGAGCACGGTCTGGCGGTCTCGGTCGCCAGCCTGCGCCGCTACGTCCGCGCGAACATGACCGAAGAGGCCCGCCGGTCGCAGGTCACCGTCCGCGCGCTGGCCCCGTCGACGCCGGGCGAGATCGGCGAGGTCGACTACGGCCGGCTCGGGACGTGGACCGACCCGGCGACGGGGGCGCGGCGGACGGTGTGGGCGTTCGTGCTCGTGCTGGCCGCCTCCCGGCACCTGTTCGTCCGCCCCGTCGTCGCGATGGACCAGCACGCCTGGACCGTCGCGCACGTGCTGGCGTTCGCCTTCTTCGGCGGCGCGCCGGCCCGCCTCGTCCCGGACAACCTCAAGACCGGGGTCGACCGGCCGGACCTCTACGACCCGAAGCTGAACCGCTCGTTCGCCGAACTCGCCGCGCATTACGGGGTGCTGGTCGACCCGGCCAGGGCGTTCCGGCCGAAAGACAAGCCGCACGTCGAACGGCAGATGCCCTACGTCCGCGACAGTTTCTGGCGCGGCCGGACGTTCACGTCGCTCGAGCAGATGCAGGCCGAGGCGCTGCGCTGGTGCACCGAGGTCGCCGGGGCACGGGCGTGCCGGCCGCTGGACGGCGCCGCCCCGCTGGCCGTGTTCGACGCGGTCGAACGCGGCCCGCTGGTCCACGGTGAAGGTCGGACCCGACGTCCACGCCCGGGTCGAGAACAGCCTCTACTCGCTGCCCTGGCGCTACCTCGGGCAGACCGTCCAGGCCCGCTCCACCGCGACCATGGTGCAGTTCTTCGTCGCCGGGCAACTTGTGAAGACCCACCCGCGCAAGGTGCGAGGCAAGCAGACCGACCTGGGCGACTACCCGCCCGAAAAGATCGCGTTCCACATGCGGACCCCGACTTGGTGCCGCGCCCAGGCCGAGAAGGTCGGACCCGCCTGCGTGCAGCTGGTCGGCGGGCTGCTCGCCGAGAACGCCCTCTACCGGCTGCGCGCCGCCCAAGGCGTCCTCGGCCTCGCCGACCGGCACGACCCCGCCCGCCTGGAGGCCGCCTGCGCCAAGGCCCTCGCGGTCGGCGACCCGTCCTACCGCACCGTCAAAGGAACCCTTCGCCGCCGGCACCGAAACCCAGCCCACCGCGGCGTCGGCCGGCGACGCCGGAGCGGCGGCGTTCCTCCACGGCCCCGACCAGCTGCTGGCCGACGTCATCCCCCTGGCCGTCCCGACCCCCGCCGACGCCGCGGACCCGGCCACCACGCCCGCCCCGACCAGCACGGTCAGGCGTCGTGACTCCCACGACCGCCGTCCCCCAGACGACGGCCACCACCGCGACCGCGGTCCCCGCGGCCGCCCCGACCACAGGCAGGACAACCATGACGACCACCATCCCTCCCACGGTGACCGACCGCAACGGCCTGCTGCAAACCCTGCGCGCGCTGAAACTGTCCGGGATGCTCGACACCCTCGACGCCCGCCTCGCCCAGGCCGCCGCCGGCCAACTCGGCCACCTCGAGTTCCTCCAGGTCCTCTGCCAGGACGAGGCCACCCGTCGCGACGCCACCGCCATGACCCGCCGGCTACGCCGCGCCCGCTTCCCCGAACAAGCCACCCTCGAAGGCTTCGACTTCACCGCCAACCCGAAACTCCCCGCCGCCCAGATCCGCGACCTCGCCGCCCTACGCTGGCTCACCGCCGGCGAACACGTGATCCTCTACGGCCCCGTCGGCGTCGGGAAGACCCACATCGCCCAGGCACTCGGCCACCAGGCTGTCCGCGCCGGCGCCGACGTCCGTTTCACCACCCTGTCCCGCGCGTTGGCCGACCTCGCCGGCGGCCACGCCGACGGCACCTGGACCCGACGGCTCGCCGAACTCGCCCGACCAGCACTCCTCGTCCTCGACGACTTCGCCATGCGCGAACTCACCGCCACCCAAGCCGACGACCTCTACGAACTCATCCGCGAACGCTCCGGGAAGTCCGTCCTCCTCACCTCGAACCGCTCACCCGTCGACTGGTACCCGCTCTTCCCGAACCCCGTCGTCGCCGAGTCCCTCCTCGACCGGCTCGTCAACGCCGCCCACCAAGTCGTCATGAACGGCCCCAGCTACCGGCCCAACAAGCGCCCAAGAAACCCCGTCGTCCCCCCGGCCAACACGACCACCAGCCCGCATCAACATCGCGGGCCACCTGGGGAATTACTTGCACACAGCCCCTGGGGAATTACCTGATGGTTCACAGTTGGGGGCGTAGTATCACCCGTATTGTCTAACATTTATCTGCACCGGTTGGACGAGTTCGTCGAGACAGTTCTCATCCCGGAGTACACCCGAGGGGAACGCAGGGCACCCAACCCTGACTATGAGAGAGCGAAATCGGCTGCCCGGCGGGCACGTGCACGCGGAGACCACGCCACCGCGCGGGAACTACATGTACGGCGGCGGAGCATGCCCAGCACGGATCCGAACGATCCGGGCTACCGGCGGCTTCGCTATATCCGCTATGCCGACGATGCCCTCCTCGGGTTCACCGGACCACAAGCCGAGGCGGAACAGATCAGATCACGCCTCGCGACGTTCCTGCGTGACGACCTCAGGCTGGAACTCAACGAGGACAAGACCCTGATCACGCATGCCAGAACAGGCGCAGCGTCCTTTCTCGGCTACGAGATCATCGCCCAGCACAGCCCGACCCGCCCGCGCGTCAACGGAGTCATCGGGCTGCGCGTACCCCGGACGGTGGTCCAGGCGAAATGTTCCCCCTACCTGAAGCACGGAAAACCCGAGCGCCGCCCCGAGTTGTTGAACTTCGACGACTCACTCGTCATCAGCACCTACGGGGCCGAGTACCGGGGCATCGTCCAGTACTACCTGCTGGCCGGTGACGTCTGGAGACTGAACCGGCTGGAATGGGTCGCCAAAACCTCCATGCTCAAGACGCTGGCCGCCAAGCACCGTTCGACGGTGACGAAGATGGCCCGTAGATACCGGGCCAAAATCGACACCCGCACGGGAAACGCACGTGCTTCGAGGTCAGCGTCGAGCGAGCAGGCAGAAAACCACTGGTCGCCAGGTTTGGTGGAATCCCGCTGAGACGGCAGAAAAAGGCGGTCATCGACGACCGGCGACCCGCCCCGGCCACCACCCGCAAGGAGCTCATTACCCAGCTCCACGCAGGCCGACGCGAATGGTGTCAGCGACACACGGACGTGGTAGTCCACCAGGTCCGCACACTCGCCGACCCCACCAGGCCGGGACGCCCACAGCCCGCGTGGACGCAACTCATGGCCGAGATGCGTAGAAAAACCCTGGCGGTCTGTACCACCTGCCATCAAACCATCCACGCGGACACCCATACCGCAATCACGGCGTAAGTCACTGGAGAGCCACGTGCCCGGAAACAGGCCCGCGTGGTTCGGACCGGGGGCCGGCGGAAAAGGACCCGCCACACAGCGGGTACCTCGCCGCCGGCCTACCGGTGTGGCCGGAGACCTTCAAGCAGGGTGGGCCGTGGGGCGAGGTGTCTGCTGGGCAGATCCTTTTCCCCACGGCCTCCCACCGAACCGGACTGGCCCGTTTCCGAGCATCCGGCTCTCCAGTGATCTCGGAGGACACCAAGCACCGTGTCGGCGTTCTGCATTTCGCATACCTCCCGGCAGTGTGATGTCCGATCACCTGCACCCCTTCGCCCTGTGGACGGCTTTCCCATCCTCCCTGGCGGGTCGTTACTCCCGCGACTAATACGGGTGCTCCGTCGCCGTAGGGCTCGCGCCCCTTAGGCGATCCCACGTTCGTCCTGGCCGTACATAGCAGCGTGACGTAGGCGTCCCACTCATCTCCTTGAATACCCTCGCTGGGCATCGCTCCGCACCCCGAAGGTTGCACCAGCCAACGTACGAAGCCGGTGCAGGGCGCAGCGTCGGTGTCAGGCGTCTTTCCGGCGGACGGGACGTTGCATCATCTGGAGATTGGGATTCAAGCAGTCCAGCCTTCGCCATATCACGCGGGTCTCCCAGCGCACCGCCCCATACGCCTGGGCACAGCCGCTGGTTTCCTGGCATGCTGCTGTCCCCGTCAGCCTTTCGACCTCGGGTAAGCCATCAGACCCAGGGACCTCCCTTCGAATCCCTCCCAGCTGAGCCGGGGATACGGCCAAGCGCCTCGTGGCGCACTACGTTTCGTCGATGAACCATCTGTCTCCGGGACGGTGCCGGCACGGCCGGGCCGCTTCGACCAGCGAGGGTGTGAAGCGCTGCACCCACCGGTAGACCGTGACGTGGTCGACGGCGATGCCGCGTTCGGCGAGCAGCTCCTCGACATCCCGGTAGGACAGCGCGAACCGCAGGTACCAGCGGACCGCCAGCACGATCACCTCCGGTGGGAACCGCAACCCCGCGAACTCCGACGTCGAAGCCGGTGGACGGACACGACGTCGGCGCATCACTCGATCATGACTGATCGGCGGCCTCGATGGCGGACTTCGCCGATGCGACTGTGCCCGCTCAACTCCCCGTACCGTCGGCACAGAGGCGTTCCTGGGTGACCTGGAAGATACGGCCCATCGGATCGACCTGGACGAATGCACTGCATTCAAGCGGCTTGCCGACGTTGGTGGCGAGGTCGACCGGCTCGATCAGACCGCCCGCGTCGTAGCCGGTAACCTCGCGTAGCCCGCTAATGAAGCTTTCCCGGGTCGGACAGGCGCCAGCCTCCTCGAGTCCCCGAATGAACAGGTCCGCATAGATATACCCGTACATCGCGAACTGCTGCTCGGGCATGGCAAGTTCCGGAGCGAACCGTGCGATCGCACTTCGATAACGTTCGATGGCCGCTCCTCCGGCCTCGAATGGACGGAAGTACACCGGAAATGAGACACCAGCCAGGGCGGTCCCCAGTGTGCTCAGCACACCGCGGTCGTACCCGACGAGCGAGACGGCGGAAACAAGTTTGGCGTTTGCGCTGCGAGCAGCCTGCATGATGCTGGCGAAGTCGTCCGGAGTGGTGACGCTCACCAAAGAGTCGGCTCCGGAATCGACCAGCTGCTGTGCTACCCGAAGAGCGCTGTCACCGCTCGAGTACGACACGGTTCCGACCATGGTCAACCCCATCGCCTGCAGGGCCGAGACATACCTTTCAACATAGCTCGCTGTGAAGGCTGACGCACCGGCGGTGATGAAAGCGACCTTTGTCCCGCCATTGGCTTGGATATAACGGCCGACGGTCTGCGGCGACATCTCATAGGAGTTCGAGAACATGTTCGGGTGGCTCTTCCAACTAGCATCGGCGAGGCCTACAACTGGAATTCCTGCGGATCCCAAGCTCTCGATCGAGCCGCTGATCGACGTGGTGATGGCGACGACGCCGAACACAGATTCCACGTTGACAAGCTCGGCGACAGCTTTGGCGTTCTGTGAAGGGGAGGCCGCATCGTCGCGCCATTCGTAGACAGGGCGACGTCCATTGACTCCGCCTTCGTGGTCTGCCAGACCAAGCCTGGCGTCGACCCCGGCACGAGCCGAGGACAGCGTCTGGTTTCCGGATCCCGAGTCAGAGAAGACCAGGCCGAACTTCACCTGATCAGAAGTGACTCCGGGGCTGTCGCAGGCGGTAGCCACCTCTCTTCCAGAGTCAGATCCCGAACAACTGGTCGCGGCAGCCGCAATAATCGCAGCCATCGCGACAACAAGTTTTGCACCCTGCGCTAATCGCATACGCTTCCCCTAGAAGATCACGAACGAGCGCCTGGCGTCTAGTCGGTCGCGGCCCGAGCCTTAGCGGGCACCTCGCGGTCGAGCGCATCGTCCACATAGATCAATATGCTGATACTGAAGGCATACTAGCTAGCTAGCGACCCTCGACGTCGAGCCACACAAGCCCCCGACCTGCGCATCTATCCCGACTGGACCGCCGCGCCATCGGTCAAAAGGTGCCATACTGGCGGTTCCCATTTTTAATGATTTGCACGTCAGTCACGAGTGCGTCACCTATCCGGCATCCGAGACCACGCTGGCCGTTCTGTCACCCGCCGCTGACGCCCTCCGCCAGATCGCGAAGCAGGAATCGGCCGACGAGGACGGTATCGAAGCGATCATCGCCGCGCTCGTCGACCGCCAGGTGGCCAAGGCACCGGCCTCGGCGCTGACCCACGTTGATTCCGCACGAGGCCGCGCCCATGCGCGTTCTGCGCGACCCACCCAGCACCGCAGACCGATCGGCGCCCCGCCCGCTGTACAGCCGGCTCTACCCACCCCTGCCGGTGGCAAGGTCAACCACCGTCCGCACCCCCTGGACTGAGAGCGACTCCGAACAGCCAAACCCCCTACCAGCCAGCAGCGTCCCACCGTCGGGAACGCTCCACCGCCACGCTGTTCCCGCTGGTCGATCGCACCGGCCCGCCCAGCGCGGATGTGGTCGGGGGCGATGGGCCACCGCCCCCGACCACCGGCGGTCAGCCCGGGCGTGGCTCGCGTGCCCCGGACATCGCCGGCTCGCGGTACAATCGGCTGCCGCGGGAGCAGCTATGCCGATCTTCAGCACGGAGCTGTCTCAGACTGCACGATCACCTGGTCTCGGGAAAGGGCGGACAGCCGCGCTGGCCGGTGCGCGTTCGTGGGCGCGACGAGCCCGGCGGGTACCGCCCGCGCCTTGACGGTCGTCGATGTGTCCGGTGACAGTCCATCAGCGGTCTCTCTATCCAGCTGCCAGCGGATTGTCACCGGCAATGATGTGAATGAACTAGTCCGGCGGAACTATGAGCTGGTGGCATGCGGGTCGAATCCCATGTCGATCAACTTCTGCACGGTCGAAAGGCACCCGTCGGGTCCCGTCAACGGGGAGGAATCAGCATCCGCCGGGGCGGCATGGCGCCCCGGCGGCGTCGTTCCCCGAGATCCTCGCCACAGACCCATCGAAAAAAACTATGAATGTAGTTGAGGCTCTCCTGGGAGAACAGGCATGAAATCCGGTCTCTTCTTGTAGCGGTTCATCGAGCTACGGAAGGAGGTCGCCCGTGCACGATCCGGCCCACGCCGGTCCCGAATCCCCAGAATCCTCCTTTACCCCGTCCTGCCCCCGCCCCACAGCCCTGGGCGCGCCCGCAGGGCGGCTCACAACGCGGACGGTCCCACGGCCCCGGCCCTCCACTCGCCAGCGCGCCCGCACGCTGATGTGCCTCTCACCGGGACACAGGTCTTCCCCGGTTGGCATGGCCCATGACTTCCACGGCGCATAGCCCAGACAGCAAGCTCAGGATTCCGGCGTCAGCTCAAGATGCCCGGGTGCGACTGTCACGAACAGCATCCATCGATCGCCTTGTCCTCGTGTGACATGCCCAGCGCCGGTGTCATCGTCGATGAATGCCATGTCACCTGCGACGGGTCGGGTCACGGTCCCGTCACCTGTTTCGTTTTCGGCGCATCCGTTGAGTGTGATGCCCAGCTGCGGACGTGGCCCGTTGTGCCAAATGCCCGGTACATAGGCGGCGTCACCGTAGTCGCGGCGTGTCACGAAGGCTCCCTTGGACTTGGGCCAATGCTCAACCGCTGGGACCGGGGCCAGGGAGCCCGGCCAACGGAACGGCTCTGAGCGCGACGATCCGTTGTCGTCATAGATCCACGTCAGGAGGGGCCGCCCCGTCCGTACGATGCTGTCACGTCGCGCCTGATTGTCTCCCGGTTCCGGTAGCCAGCCTGGGGTGAGAGCGATAAACAGCCAGGCGTCTCCCTCCCATGCGTGAGTGAGGGCACCGGCAGATCGGACGTCTGCGCAGACCATGTCACCGGGACCTAGGTTGACCGGGCTGGCGTGCTGAGCGACGACGCGCACCTCGCCCGACAGGATCACCATGAAGTGACATCCAAATGCGGCCAAATCCGGTGCTGCGCCTTGCCGCAGGCGAGTCAGCCAAAAGGCACTAGCCCCGCTCCTTCATCGCATCAGGAGCACTTTCCTATTTGCCACCGCCCAACAGACGATCAGCCCCGCGAAAGCCCGAGGCTAAGGCCATGCCTATAGGTCCAGCACCCGAGATAACGACGGGAGCCGCCGACGAGGCGTCTTGGGTAACGGGCACGATCTCTCCTAGCGCCTACTCAATTCCGTCTGCCGGAATCTGATTTCAATCTAACAGGTACGGGTCGCTGTGTCGAGGGTCACTTTGCGCTGGTGGGCGGCGTCCGTAGCGAGTCACGCGCCGGACGGCGCGAGGACGATGTCGAACCGCACCCACGACCAAGGCGTGTCGCGTAGCGCGCGGCCGTCGTTCGACATGGCGACCGGTGGATCGGGCGGTCCATCACCCCGCCTCACACCTGGATGATCAGGTTGGGGTGGCTGCAGGTGAGGCGCGTCGCGATCCGGGCGACAGTCTGTCGTCGCGGCGCTGGTGTTGGACGCGTTGGGTCGCGCTGGTCGCCAGTTCTGCCTGGCGAGGTGTTCGAGGCCGCATTGTCGACCTTGATGGCGTCTAGTGGGCGCGAAAGGATCAGTTCCCGCCCAGTTGGGGGATGTCCAGCTCGTGCTGGACCACGTCGATGTCGGCCTGCTGTTTGAGTAATACGGTGATGGTCCTGGCGAAGGTGGACCCGTCCAGCTCGGTGATGTTCAGCAACGCGAGCGTGCGGGCCCAGTCGATGGCTTCCGACAGCGATGGGGGCTTGCGAAGGTTGAGCTCACGGATGGTGTGCACGATCCGGACGATCTGGGTGATGAGTGCGGGCTCGATCTCGGGCACCCGAAGCCGGAGGATCTCCGCTTCCCGCGCGATGTCGGGGTAACTCACGGGGAGGAAGAGGCAGCGGCGTCGCAGCGCATCGGAAAGCTCGCGGGTGCCGTTGGAGGTGAGGAAGACAAGAGGTTGGCTGCGGGCGCGCAGCGTGCCGAGCTCGGGAATGGTCACCTGAAAGTCGGACAGCACCTCCAGCATGAGGGCTTCGGCCTCGACCTCCACCCGGTCGATCTCGTCGATGAGGAGTACTACCGGGTCGGCGGCGAGGATCGCTTCGAGCAGGGGCCGGGCCAGCAGGAACTCCTCACTGAACAGAGCGGCGGAAGTTTGTCTCCAGGCCATCTGATCGGCCGACGGGTGCACCGTCGCGCTGGTGGTCGCCTCACGTTGGCGAGGACCCACCGAAAGGGGATTCGCCGCCTGCAGCCACAGCAGTTGCTTGCGGTAGTCCCATTCGTAGAGCGCCTTCGTCTCGTCGAGCCCCTCGTAGCACTGCAGCCGGACGAGCCGCGCGCCGACGGTCGCGGCGACGGCCTTGGCCAGTTCGGTCTTACCCACGCCGGCGGGTCCCTCGAGGAGCAGTGGCCGGCCAAGGCGTTCGGCGAGGAAGACGGCGTCGGCCGTCATCGCGTCGGCGAGATACCCGCAGCCGAGCAGCCGAGCGCGAATCTCCTCTGGCGAGGTGAATGGCTTCGGCTTGACGCGTGGGAGGTCGCCGACCTCGTCCCGGCGCCAGGGGATGGCGCTCACCGTGCGGCGTCCCAGGTTTCCTGCGCCCCCGCCGCCGACGTCTCCTGCGCGGGCGTCGGCAGGGCGGCCGGCGCGAGGATCACATTGAAGGCGACCGAGTACCAGACCTGGTCGGATCCGACGCCCGGTGGCCGGTCGGCCTCGCCGGGGGCATGCCGGTGGAAGTGGCGGATGAGCGAGTGTTTGACGCCGAACACGGCGTCGCTGTCCAGGTAGCGGCTTTCATCGTCGAAGAGGTGGGTGGTGACCTGCTGGTACCCGGGTGCTCGGACCGTCATGTGCAGGTGAGCTGGTCGCCAGGGGTGGCGTGCGGTTGACGTGAGCAGTTCCCCGACGGGTCCGTCGTCGGGGATCGGGTAGTCCACTGGCCGGACGCCGAGCAGGGCGTAGCTGCCGTCAGAACGGGTGCGGAACACCCCGCGGAGGTTGGTCGGCGGGGCGGCTGGGTCCTGGACGGCGTACAGCATGTTGTCGCCGTTCTGCCAGACATCGACCTCGGCGGAGGCGATGGGCCGGCCGCCGGTGTCCAGAACCCGTCCGGTGAGCCAGGCGGGGTCGCCGGACAGCCGTTCGGCGATGCTCGCTCCGTGCTCGCGGTGGGGGCCGCCGGGGACGTAGAACGGGCCGGTGACGGTTGACTCCGTCATCGCGACGGCGGTGACATCCGAATCGCTCGCCGCGCCGCCGGTCGGGTGGTTGACCAGGTCGACCAGCATGGACAGCCCGAGGATGTCGGAGAGCAGGATGAACTCCTGGCGGGTGTCGGTGCATGTCCGGCCGGTCCGGGTGAGGAAGTCGATCCCGGTGAACCATTCCCGCTCGGTGAGGCGAACCTCCTCGGCAAATGCGTGCAGGTGCCGAACCAGCGTTGTCATCACCTGCCGCAGCCGCGGGTCAGGGGTGTTCGCGAGGGCAGCCACGACCGAGTCAATGACGGATTGAGCGGTTGCTGGAGCGGGGTTCGGGCCGGTGTTCCGCGTCGCGGGTGGGGAGTCGGTGGGCGGGGAGACGGTCATCTCTGCTTCCTCGAGGACGGACGGGTGGCTAGCGGTTCAGCGTGGTGAAGAGCGTGTGCGCGTCACGCTGCTACGGCCTAGACCACGCCGAGGTGTCCCGGCGGCGTCAGCGAAGCCGGTGCATCCGGTGGTTCACCCGACCAGCAGGCTCGTAGCAGTTCGTAGGCGTCGTCGGTGGTCAGGGGCCGCGGGCTTGGGGGGTGCTTTGCGATCAGGGCGGTGGCGATGCCGGGCAGGCTCGCCTCGCCCAGGCCCAAACTGCGCAGCCCGACAGGGGTGCCAACCTTGCGGCCCAGGTCCCAGACCTGCTGAGGGAGCTGTTCCACCGGCGTGTCCAGTGCATCTGCCAGCGGAGCGAGGTGATCGGCGCAGGCCGGTAGCACAAACCGAAGAACATGCGGCAATACCACGCCATGGGTCTCGGCGTGCGGGAGGTCGTGGCGGCCGCCGAGCAGGTGGCACAGGGCGTGGTGCAGAGACGAGCCGGCCGTGTTCAGCGCGTGGCCCGCCAGGCAGGACGCCCACAGCACCTGGGCGCAAGCCCGCGAGTCGGGTGGACCGGTCTGGCCGGGGCGACCGTAGGCGGTGGGCAGCCAGCTGATAAGCAGCCGCGCGCCCTCAACGGCGATCAGTGTGGACAGCGGGTCGGCCTGCGGCGCGTACATCGCCTCGGCGCAGTGCGCGAGGGCGTTCATGCCGCTTGGCCCGACGACCGCCGGCGGGAGGCCGAGCAGCAGCGACGGGTCGTAGACCACGGTGCGGGGAAGGACCAGCGGGTTTCGCCCGGTCGTCTTGGCCCCGTCCGCGCTCTGCCCCCAGATGGTGGTCATCTCGGAGCCGGCGTAGGTGGTGGGCACCGCGAGCAGGGGCAGCCCGGTGCGCAGCGCCACCGCCTTACCCAGCCCCGTGGTGCTCCCGCCGCCAACCGTGACGACCAGGTCCGCGGCGAGCTCGCGGGCCTTCGCCGCGGCCCGGTCGGCGAGATCGACCGGGACATGTTGGCGGATCTCAGTCCACGTGTCGGCGAGCCGGGTGCCCAGCGAGAGCTCGACCCGCCCGCGCAGCCGTGCCAGCGCGTCCCCGCAGATCAGGAGCACCCGTTGTGCCCACAGCCGCTCGGCCTCAGCCCCTACCTGGTCGACGGCGCCGTTGCCGAAGACCAGGCGGGGTGCCCGGGTGTCGCGGGTGAACGGCTTCATCGTCTCGCCAGACCGTTCGCGGCGTCCGGTCCGCGGTACCAGCGCGGCACGGGTGCCTCGACGTTGACCCAGACCGAATGGGCCTCGGTGTACTCGTGCATGGCTTCAAAGCCCATTTCCCGGCCGTAGCCGGAGGTACCGACCCCGCCGAACGGCGAGCCTGGGTTCACCCGCTTGTAGCTGTTCACCCAGACCATTCCGGCGCGCAGCCGGTCGGCGATCCGGTGGGCACGGGCGAGGTCGGAGGTCCACAGCCCGGCGCCCAGGCCGTAGTCCGACGCGTTCGCCTGCGCCAGCGCGTCGGCTTCGTCAGTGAAGGTGCCGACAGTGACGAAGGGACCGAAGATCTCCTCGCGGGTGACCCGGTCGCCGCTGCGGGCCCGGACCACGGTCGGCTCGACGTAGTAGCCGCCGGCGGGCACGCCCCCCGACGGGGCCTGGCCCCCGGTGAGGATCTCACCACCTTCGTCCCGGGCGACCTTGACGTAGCCGAGCACCCGGTCGCGGTGCAGCGCGCTGGTCAGCGGTCCCATCTCGGTTGCCGGCTCGGACGGTCGGCCGACGCGGATCGAGCGGGTGAGGGTGAGAAACCGGTCGAGGAACTCGTCAGCGATGGACTCGGCGAGCAGCAGCCGGCTGCCAGCGATGCAGGCCTGGCCCTGGTTATGGAAGATCGCGAATGCAGAGCCGTGCACCGCGTCGTCCAGGTCGGCGTCGGCGAAGACGAGGTTCGCGCCCTTGCCGCCAAGCTCGAGCTGCACCCGCTTGAGGTTGCCGGCGCTGGCCCGTACAACACCGCGGCCGACGTCCGTGGAGCCGGTGAAGGACACCTTGTCGACATCCGGGTGCTCGGCCAGCCGGGCGCCGGCTGTGGTGCCGAACCCGGGCACGATGTTGACGACGCCTGGAGGGAACCCGACCTCGGCGGTGAGCTCGGCCAGTCGCAAGGTGGACAGCGGCGTGAGTTCGCTGGGCTTCATGACCACCGTGTTGCCGGCGGCCAGCGCCGGGCCGAGCTTCCAACTGGTGAACATCAGAGGGAAGTTCCAGGGGACGACCGCCCCGACCACCCCGACCGGTTGGCGCTGCACGTAGTTGAGGAACCCAGCCTCGACCGGCACCAGCGAGCCGGCGTACTTGTCGGCCATCCCCCCGAAGTAACGGTAGGTGGCCGCCGTGCGCGGCACGTCGAGAACGGTAGTGTCGCGGAGGGGATGCCCGGTGTCCCAGGTCTCGAGCGCGGCGAGTCCCTCGGCGTGGGCCTCGACGGCGTCGGCGAGGCGCAGCAGCAACCGGCCGCGGTCCGCCGCAGCCAGCCCCGCCCAGCCCGGCGCCGCCTTCCGGGCGGCCGTCACCGCCCGGTCGATGTCCTCTGCCCGTCCCTCGGCCACCTCCGTGATGACGCTGCCGTCATGCGGGTCGTAGCTGGGCAGCGTGGAGCCGGAAAGGGCGTCGACGAACTCGCCCCCGATAAACAGCTGGTTAGCGAGCTTGGCGCCTGTACTCATCACGGTCACGTGAAGTCGACGGGCTGCGGCTTGACCTGCCCCGAGCTGATCAGTTTGGGGATCTCTCCGCTGGCGTTTTCCCAGACAAGCAACATCGACCGCTTCGGCGAGTAGCCCTGGTGGCGGATGTCGGCGGGCATCGCGGCCACGTCGCCTGGCTTGGCTATGACGGTGGCGCGCTTGCGACCGGTGTCGCGGTCCTCGACTTCCCAGGTGATCTCGTCGGACAGTTGCACGAACCACTCGGCCCGGTCGTTCCCGTGGATGATCGGCAGGATGTACTCCTCGGTGGTCGGGCACATCAGTGACTCCCGGCAGACGGAGACGACGCTAGGGTTCCACGTCACGTCGGAGCGGGACAGGTAGGCGACGAGGCTGAAGGCGCCTATGCGGTCTTCATACCCCGGTTCCGGGCGCACTTCGGGTTCGTTCTGCGGGACGTCGATGAACTGCCGGTTGACCGGGTAGCCGCGTTCGTCCGACCGCAGCCGCTGGTCGCCGGGCAGCCCGACCATCCGCTCGGCGGTGACCCGCTCACGAGTTACCGCCGGGTTGTTGTCACCGTCCTTCGCTCCAAATGCGGATCCGGTCTCTGCGGGCGAGGCGAACGGGTCGAACCCGGCGTTCGTCCAGTCGGCGATAATGGACTTGAACGTTTCCCGGATCCGCGGCGTTTCGACCGTCTCTAGATGATCGAGCTCGGCCTTGCGGTAGGCGTCGTTATAGCGGCCGGCGAAGATGTCCACGGTGCCGTAGTGGTTGACCGTGCCGAAGACGCCGTCGAAGTTGACGATGCCGTAGAAGAAGTCCCAGGCCACATCCCGCTGCAGGGCGCGCAGGAAAGCGTCCGCGCTCATCACGTGGTAGCCCGTCGGCCAGGAGATGTAGACGAAGTACTCGTCCCGCCGGAACGAGAACTCGCCGAGGGTGAACGTGTGGTATCCATGCTCGTTCGGTGCGCCTGCTGCCTGCTGGGCAGAGTCGGCGTTGGTGTCGAGGCTCACTCGTGCCTTCAATCTGGGGTCGGCCGGTCTTCGGACGGGGTCAGACCGTGGTCTGGCAGATTTCCGCCCACCGGTAGCGGGTGTCGGGGCTTTCAGCGGTCTGGATGAGCAGGACGGCGGGAACCGGGGACGCGTAGCGGTAGGCGCTTCCCGCCGGCAGCAGGGCCATGTGGCCGCGCCGGGCGACAACGGTGCCCATCGCCGGCCCGGTGGGCTCGCCCGGCAGCTCGACCGACCCCAGCGTCGGCCGCTCGACCGCCGCCTCGGGCAGGTCGACGAACGAGAACGTGACCTCCCCGTCCATCACCAGGGCGAACTCGTCATGCCGGCTGGTGCGCCATGGCGAGTCGCCTTCGACCCGGACGACCTCCAGGACATATTCGAGGTTCTTCGCGACCGGGATCTTTTCGAATGGTTTCGCGTGTGCGGCAACCTCATAGACATTGGAGAATGCATAGTTGCGGGGGTCGTCGTCGACGATGACGACTTGGCCCTTTTCGTAGGAGTCGAGTGAGCCGAATCTGGTCTTGTACTCGGGCATTCTGCCTCCGCGTTGTCCGCAGGGCGGCTCGCAGGTCGTCGATCCGCCCGTGCACACGTTAACTAGAGGTCAATTGTGTGCCGTCAGCCGGGGAGCGCTCCTGCACATGCTGCGCGTCCTTCTGCCCAAAATGCGCGCGGCATAGGCGGGTGGCGGGGCGACCCGGGGCCGGGATTGCCGGACGGCCGTGCTCAGCCGTCGCGGCGCACGGCGGCCGGCGTGGTGCCCAGCCGTGCCCGCATCACCCGGGTCAGGTGTTCCTGGTGGGAGAACCCGCACTGGCTGGCGACCTGGACGATGGGGAGGTCGCTGGTGCGCAGCAGGCGGCAGGCCGCCTCCACGCGAAGCCGCAGCAGGAACCGGTGCGGTGTCTCGCCGGTGCTGACCTTGAACTGCCGAGTGAACTGGCTGATGCTCAGCCCGGCCGCGGCGGCGAGGTCGGCCAGTGGCAGGGGCTCCGCGAGCCGGACGTCCATCAGCTCGCGCACCGCGGCGAGCTGGCGGCTGGATAGTCCCTGGACCGTCTCAGTCGTCGCCCGACCCGACGGGGTGACGCTGTGCCGGTGAGCCAGTTGGGCGGCGAGCATGCCGGCGAGATGGTCGGCGTAGGTCTGCGCCGACGGCTCCCACCGGCGTATGACACCGTCCAGGGAGAGCATCAGCTGCTCGAGCAGCGGATCCGCGCTGCCCAGCTCCTCAGCGAGCGTGACGGGGCCGTCCCCGTCGTGCGCTTTCTGAAGGGTCGCATCGGCCAGGTACGCGTGGACGGTGTCGAGCTGTCCGCCGAGCTGGACGGTCAGCTCACTGCCCGCGGGATGCAGGAAGAGTCCGCCGGCGGGGATCTGCCTCGACTGGGTCAGCCGGGCATGGCCACGGCGGACCGTCACCGGTCCGTTCAGATGCAGGATCAGCAGGTGCGTGGCAGCCGGGTCGAAGGTCGCGTGGTACGGGCGCTCCCGCTGGGTGGACACGTAGATCCGGTCCCAGCCCAGTCCCGAACTGGTCCGGCGCGGGCGGATCCAGGGCATGCGCAGGATTCCGTTGGTGTCCATCAGGCCGAGTTCCGTCGCCATCCCAACCTCCCTTCGATCCAGGGTCCTCCGCCCATTCTGGGACGCCTGTCACGTCTTGCGCGATCCCATCCGCCGCGCCCTCCCCTCAACGAGTCGGGCCGCCCCACCCCATCGGCGGCGGCGGGTCCGCCGACCGGCCGGAACCCATCTGCAGTCGCTGCAGGTCGCCGATAGTCGCCGCGGATAGCTGGGCGAGGTGGTCGAGGAGGTCGGTGGCGGGGAACACGCAGCACAGCTCGGACACCCCGGCGGCGGCGAGGTGCAGGATCCGCTGCTGGGCGTCCTCGAGCGTGCCGAACAGCCCTTGCTCCCGGGGATGCCCGGTCACCGTGAACACCGGCTCGGCCGCGGCGCGGGCGGCCGCCTCGGTGACCGTCCGGCCAATCGAGACCGGAACGTCGACCCGTAGCCGCCCCGACGTTCGGTGCCGGGTGACCTTCGCAAGCAGATCGTCCAGGCGTCGCTGCGGCCAGGTGGGAATCCACAGCGGGTCAGGGGCGTCCGTCGGGTCGTTGTCCGCCGGGCCCGCCGCCTGCCACTCGTGGCGTGCGGCGACCGACCAGCGCTCCGAGACAATTTCCGCGACACCGGCTGGGGTGTCCGCGATAAGCTCGCGGGCCAGTGCATCTGTGCTCGCCGGGTCGGGCGTCAGCTCGCCCTCCATCGGTATCAGCACCCGCGACACCCCGAGGCGCGGAGCGGCTGTCAGCAGCAGCTCGGCGGACCGGCGTCCGTGCCGTAGGTCGGCCCACACGGAGACGGTCAACAGGCGCGGTGGCACCGGCGACTCACCCCCGTCATCACGTCATTACTCATCACGATCATTCATCACCTTTATCGGTCGAGACGTAGCGATGTTCAGCGGACGGAGACCGGAATGAACAGTACGGGGACATCGAGGGGCCTGGCGCCGCAGACCGAACTGGCCGCGGCGCCGGACCGGCTGCTCGCCCGCGTCCAGCTCCTTGCCGCCCGGGCGCGGGCGGCCGGCCTGACGGTCTCGGTCGAGCAGGTCGCGGCGTTCGTGCGCGGCATGCGGCTGCTGGACGTGACGGAGCGTTCCGCCCTGCAGCGGCTCGCGGCCGTGACAATGGCCAGCCGGCAAGCTGACCTGCCGGCGCTTCGAACGTTGGTCGACGCGACCTTCCCCGGCCCACGGCCCGAGGGTCGGCCAGACCGTCCCGGGTCGGGAAGCGGCGACATCGACGATCTTCGGGAGGAGCTGCTCACCGCGCTGCACGCGGGCGACGTGCCAGCGGCCCGCCTGCTCGGCGCGTCCGCCGCGGACCTGGCGCCGGCGGCCGGTGGCGACCGGAGCAGCAGGTTGCGGTACGGCCAGCAACGGGTGCTGCGTGCAATGGACCTGTCCGCTCTGCTGCATCGGGCCATGACCGAGGATCCGGCGGATGGTGAGGCAGGAGATGGCCTCACCCGCAAGCTCGCCCAGGCCGACCGGGACGAGACCCTCCGCGCGTTCGAGCTGGCCCTGCTCGAGGAGTTGCAGCGGCGAGCCGTGGCGAACCACGACCCGGACAGCCCGGGTGCTGGACAGGAGCCGATGCCGGACCTGGCCGACGGCCTGCTTGACGCCGACCCGCGGCGGATGTCGCGGCAGGAGATGGCGGCGCTGGCGGAGCAGGTCCGCCCGCTGGCCCGCCGCCTGGCCGCCCGGGTTCGTAGGCGGCGGCGCACCCGGCGGGGACGGTTGGACATGCGGCGCACCCAGCGCCGGGCGCTCGCCACCGGCGGTATCCCGCTCGAGGTGGTGCTGCGGCGCAGGCGTCCCAGCCAGCCGCGGCTGCTGGTGCTCTGCGACGCCAGTGGCTCCATGGCCGACCACGCCCGGTTCGTGCTCGCTCTGCTGTCCGCGCTGGCCGCCGAGCTGCCCCGGCTGCGGTCCTTCGTGTTCGTCGACGGCGTCGCCGAGGTCACCGACCTGCTCGCCCGGCGGCCGGACGTGGTCGACGCGCGGGTTCTCCTGTCGGCACCCGGAGTCGTCGTCGGTGACGGCCACAGCGCCTATGCCGGTGTGCTGGGGGAGTTCACCGACCGGTACGGCCGGGACGTGACGGCTGCCACGACGCTGGTGATCCTTGGCGACGCGCGGACGCGGGGTGAGGACCCGCGGGCCGATCTGCTCGCCGGCCTGGCCCGGCGGGCCCACCGCGTCTACTGGCTGAACCCCGAGCCCGAGGCCGACTGGGACACCGGGGACTCGACAATGTCGGCTTACCGTCCTCACTGCACCGCCGTCGCTGAGGTGTGCACCCTGCGGCAGCTCGGTGCCTGGGTTCTGACGCTCTCCTGACCCGGCGCCGGTGAGCGGGCGCCGCATCTGCTAAGAAGGCGGCTGAGCCAGTCGAAGTGTGCCCCGCGTCCAACCAGTTGGCAGGCGAGCTGATGGGCTGGAAGCCAACGCACTGTCCGACGGCCAGAGGCGGCACAACCGGGTCCACAACGCGCTGCGGGCCGCCGGTGAGCGCGCGAGCTCCCTGCTCAAGAGCACTTTCCGCGCCCGGTGCAACATCAGCCTCGACCCCTGGAAGATCGGCCTCGTCGCGAAAGCCGCCCTCGCGACTCTCCACATCGAGCACCGCCGTACCACCTGAGGGCCACCACAGACACACACCGTGGTTACACACCACAGCGGTGGGTTACAGGGAAGGGCTCAGTGGGGTGTCTAGCCTTGCGTGGAGTTCGTTCACGGTGATGCCATGTGTCTCCCGCACCACGGCGCCGTTCGGCCCTAGTTCGAAGACGGCGAGGTCTGTGTAGACCCGGCTGACGCAGCCGATGCCGGTGAGCGGGTAGGTGCACGCGGGGACGAGCTTCGGGGTGCCTTGTTTAGTGAAGAGGGTCATCATCACGAACACCTGCTTGGCGCCGATGGCGAGGTCCATCGCGCCGCCGACGGCGGGGATGGCGTCGGGCTCGCCGGTGTGCCAGTTGGCGAGGTCACCGGTCACCGAGACCTGGTAGGCGCCCAGGACGCAGACGTCGAGGTGGCCGCCGCGCATCATGGCGAAGGAGTCGGCGTGGTGGAAGTACGACGCCCCGGGCAGCTCGGTCACCGGCACCTTGCCGGCGTTGGTGAGGTCGGGATCGACCTGGTCCCCCGCCGCGGCGGGGCCCATGCCGAGCATGCCGTTCTCTGTGTGCAGGACGACGCCCTGTTTGGGGCCGAGGTGGTCGGCGACCTTGGTCGGCTGGCCGATGCCGAGGTTCACGTAGGCGCCGGCGGGGATGTCGCGCGCGACCAGAGCGGCGAGCTCGTCGATGGTGAGCGCCATTTATCTCGCTCCTTGCACCGCGTAATGGCGCGCGTCCACGCGGACAACTCGGTCGACGTAGATCCCCGGTGTGACGACTGCCTCCGGGTCGAGCGACCCGGCCGGGACGATCTCGCTCACCTGGGCGATCGTCATCGTGGCGGCGGTGGCCATGACCGGCCCGAAGTTGCGGGCCGTTTTGCGGTAGACGAGGTTGCCAGCGGCGTCGGCCCGGTAAGCGCCGATCAGGGCGACGTCGCCCTTGATGGGATACTCCAGCACGTAGGTGCGGCCGTCGATGACGCGCGTCTCCTTTCCCTCCGCCAGAGGCGTGCCGGCACTGGTCGGGCAGAAGAAGGCGCCGATGCCGGCGCCGGCGGCGCGCATCCGCTCGGCGAGGGTGCCCTGCGGGACAACCACGAGCTCGATTCTGCCCGCCTGGTAGAGCTCATCAAAGACGTAGGAGTCGATCTGGCGCGGGAAGGAACAGATCAACCTCCGGACCCGACCGGCCTTGAGGAGCGCGGCTAGGCCGACCTCCCCGTTGCCGGCGTTGTTGCTGACGACGGTCAGTTCCTTGGCGCCGTGGCGGATCAGCGCGTCGATGAGGTCGAACGGCATGCCGGCCAGGCCGAAGCCGCCGACCAGGACGGTGCTGCCGTCCTCGATCCCGGCGACCGCCTCGTCGACGGTGTCGAGGACCTGCGTCCGGCTCACTGTGCAGCATCCCTGGGGCCGACGTCGGTGTTCTCCAGCACGATGGCGAGCCCCTGGCCGACGCCGATGCAGATCGCAGCCACGCCGTACCGCTCCCCGCGTTCCCGCAGCACCTTCGCCAGCGTGCCGAGGATGCGGCCGCCGCTCGCGCCCAGCGGATGGCCGATCGCGATAGCACCGCCGCGGGTGTTGACGATCTCGGGGTCGATCTTCCAGGCGTCGACGCAGACCAGCGACTGCACCGCGAACGCCTCGTTGAGCTCGACCGCGCCGACCCGGTCCCAGCTGATGCCCGCCCGCTCGAGCGCGAGGTTGGCGGCGTCGACCGGTGCGTACCCGAACGCCCGCGGCTCCAACGCGAAAGCGCCGCGGCCGGCGATACGGGCAAGCGGGTCGAGGCCGATGGCGGCGGCCGCACGCTCCGAACCGAGGAGCACTGCGGACGCACCGTCGCTCAGGGGCGAGGCGTTACCGGCGGTGATGGTGCCGTCCGGGCGGAACGACGGCTTGAGGCAGGCGAGCTTCTCCGGCGTCGAGTCGGGACGGACGCCCTCGTCATGGGTCAGGCCCTCCACCGCGACGACCAGGTCGCCATAGAAGCCATCCTGCCACGCGGCGTGCGCGAGCCGGTGCGAACGGGCGGCGAAGGCGTCCTGGCGCTCCCGCGGGACGCCGTACTTCTCCCGCAGCTGCTCGTTGCACTCGCCCATCGAGACCACCCATTCCCGAGGCATCCGCGGGTTCACCAACCGCCAGCCGAGCGTGGTGGACACAGCCGTGAGATCGCCGGGCGGGAAGCCCTTTGCGGGCTTCGGTAGGACCCACGGCGCACGGGTCATCGACTCCACGCCGCCGACCAGCACGACGTCGGCGTCTCCCGTCTCGATCTGCCGCGAGCCGATCATCGCCGCGTCGAGGGAGGAGCCGCAGAGGCGGTTGACGGTCGTGCCCGGAACCGAGACCGGCAGTCCCGCCAGGAGCGCGGCCATTCGGCCGACGTTGCGGTTCTCCTCGCCGGCACCGTTGGCATTGCCCCAGACGACCTCGTCGACCGCGCCACGGGCGAGGTCAGGCGCCTTCGCGAGCACCGCCTCGATCGCGGATGCTGCGAGATCGTCGGGACGGACTCCGGCGAGGGCACCGTTGAAGCGCCCGAAGGGCGTCCTGGCTGCGGCGTAGACGAAGGCACTCACAGCACCGACGTTAGGCGGAAGATTCGATACGGTGAAGTACGAGTATCCCGCCTCATTGAGAGGCTGTGCATATGGATCTGCGTCATCTCCGCTACTTCGTAGCGGTCGCCGAGGAACGTCACTTCGGGCACGCGGCCGAGCGGCTTCACATGGCCCAGCCGCCGTTGTCGCAGCAGATTCGACAGCTCGAGGCCGAGCTGGGCGTCGAGCTGTTGCAGCGCACCACCCGCCGTGTCGACCTCACTGAGGCCGGCCGCGCCTACCTGCACCGGGCCCGCGCAATCCTCGCCGAGGTCGACGACGCAGCGCACGAGGCCCGGCGCGTGGCAGCCGGCGCGGTCGGGCACCTCGCGATCGGGTGCGTCGGCTCGGCGACGTACAGCCTGCTTCCGGACCTCTCCCGTCAGCTCTCCGCTGAGCTGCCCGGCGTGGACTTCTCCTTCCGCGGCGAGATGCTCGCCCCCGATCAGGTCGAGGCACTGCGCGCTGGCGAGATCGACGTGGCGTTGCTGCGGCCGCCGGTAGCGGACGTGTCGGTGACGATGACGATACTGCGGCACGACCGGCTCGTCGTCGCGATCCCACACGACCACCCACTCGCCCGGGCGGCCCGCGTGCGTCCGATGGACCTGCGGGGCGCCGACCTGATCGTCCACTCAGCCGAGCGCCGGTCGGTGATGTACAGCGTCGTGCTGCGCCTGTGCCACAACGCCGGAATCGAACCACGCATCCGCCACGAGGTCGGCGAAACCTCCACCCTGATCACACTCGTCGCCGGCGGACTCGGCCTCGCGGTCGTCCCCGAACCAGTCACCGCGCTCGCGCTCGACGGCGTCACCTACCGACCACTCACCCAGCCCGCGGCCTCGGTCGAGCTGGCAGTAGCCCACCGCGCCGACCGCACAGAGCCACACCTGACCCGCGCCGTAGACGCGATCAAGCACGTCGTAACTCTCACTCAGCGGACGGATCCGCCCGTACGCTGACGTCGAATGCGGCGACGTCGAGCAGCGTGAGGGCGCGGGGCCAGCCGATGGTCTCCGCCACGGACGACGCAAGTGCCCCCGGACGACCGCCCTCACCCGATCATTGCCTCAGTGGGCCTTGTTGTGTTGAGGGGTGGTGGGACGCGGCGCTCCCCGGCTGGTGCCGTGATCAGACGGCCACGGCGAGTTCGGTCAAGCGGCAGACAGCCGCAGCAGCGGGTGGGTGTCGGTTCCGAGTTCGTAGTGGCCGCGGCGGATGTTCCGGACGAGTGCGGGGCCGGCGCTAACGGTCTGGACGGACCGAAGGCGTTTGACGCCGCGCATCGGCCGAAGTCGGGTTTGAGACGGCTGTGATCGGATTCGATCCGGTTGTTCTCTCGCCGGGTGTCGACATGGCAGGCGTCGGGCTGTCGCCGACGCTGGGCGGTGTAGCCCATGCGGTGCCGCAGTTTCGCGACCCCTGTCAGGGTGTAGGACTGCCCGAACAGCCGGTCGATCAGCGTGGCGACCCGCGTCAGGGTCCAGTGCTGGTCCCCTGTCCAGCCGTGCGCGGCCGGGCCGCGGTCAGCGCCGGCCAGCCGGACCCGCTCTGTGTCGTCCGGACGCGGCCGTGACGCCGGCCCTCGAACGCAACCCGTCACAGCCGGCGGTCCGCCAGGTTTGACACCAGACATAGGCCGACTTTCTTTACACCCGCAACCGCACGACCACCTGCGGTGGGGACGACCCGGCGGTGAACATCCCAGCCGGCTGCAACCGGACCTGCTCACGACGGGCGCGGTACGGGGGTGTGGGTGGTGTCGCTGGCGGTGCCGTGAGTAAAGACCTGTTGCAACCGGCGGGGTGAACAGCGTGCGGTTCGCCAGGCCGGTCAGGGGGTCGTGGAACGCCTGGTGGTCTAGTTACTCTTCGCGTTCCCGGATCTCGGCGAGCAGCCGGGGTGTTCTCAGCGAGGGTGACCATCTGCCGAACCAGTACCAGCAGCAGTGTGATCACGCCGTAGGTCTCGAACCGGTCAAAGCGGGCGCCGGTGGCCGGTTTCGCCTGAAGGCGGGCTATTCGACCGCGGACGGCCTGCACGAACGTCAATCTTCGCTGTATCGTAGCTGTCCGAATCCGAATAATTTCGATACGCTTCCATTGAGGGATTCGAGCGATGTCCGGACTCCGCAGCGTCGTCGACACTGTGCACAGCCTGCGGCATCCGACCGGTACGGGTCGCGCGCCGCGGGTGTTGTGGTGCGCCGTTGTCGCCTCCCTGATGCTCTTGGGGCTGGATGTCGCCTTTGCGGTGCTGCTGGACCTGCGATCCGCCCTCGTCGCCACGACGTTCGTCAACGCCGTCGCCCAGTTCGCCGCCACAGCCGCCTGCTTCGGCACCGCCCGGCGGGTGCGCGGGGCGGAGCGCCGCTGGCGGGTGCTCATCGGTTCCATGGCCGGCGGCGCGATGGTCTGGAGCCTCGCAGTGATACCGACACTGGCGGCCGGCGACCTCCTCGACGGTGGCATGTCCCCGGCGCATGCCAACCTTTTCGTTACCCATGCCAGCCTTTTCGTTACCTACGGGGTGGCCCTGGCCGGGCTGCTGTCCCTGCCCACCGACCCGATGGACAGCCGGGGTGGGAGTACCGACCGGCAAGGGCACGGCACCCACCGCTTGCATGCGATCACCCTGCTGGACTGCCTGCTGATCGTCGGTTCGATCATCCTGCTGCAGTGGGGGACGGTGCTCGCCCCGCTCGTCCGGGCCGGCCCGCTCGACACCACGCCCTTCCTGCTCCTCCTGATCCACCTGATCGCCAGTCTGATCCTTGCCGCGGCGGTCATGCTGATTGCCAGCTTCCACCGGCCGCGTTCCCCGGCGACACTGGCGTTGCTCGGCACCGGCCTGCTGACCTACGGGCTCAATACCAATGCCCTGACCTATGTCGTCGCGGAGCAGGGGCTGGGCTTTACGCGATGGAACCCGCTCGGGTTCGCCTTCACCTTTTTGTTGATCTTCCTTGCCACGCTCGTGCCGGTTCCCGCCCGCGCGCCCGAGAACGACCCGGTGCCGCCCAGCCCGCGGGCGATGTGGACGCACGCCGTGCTGCCCTACGCCGTGCTCGCCGCCGCGGGCCTGCTGGTCATCGCCAAGCTGGCGACCGGGGCGCGGCTCGACCGGTTCGAGATTTTCGGCATGACCGCCCTCCTGCTGCTGGCACTGATCCGGCAGATGATCACGCTTGCCGAGAACGCCCGGCTGCTCAACGAGGTCCGGATCCGCGAACGGCAGCTGCACAACCAGGCGTTCCACGACCCGCTCACCGGCCTGGCCAACCGAGCGCTGTTCACCCGACGGCTGCACCGGGCACTCGACACCGACACCGACACCGCCGACATGGTGTCCGTCCTATTCATGGATCTCGACAGCTTCAAACAGGTCAACGACACCTTCGGCCACGCTGCCGGCGACGAGCTTCTCAAGATCAGCGCCGAACGGCTCCGGACGGAAACCCGCGCCGCCGACACCGTCGCCCGCCTCGGCGGCGACGAGTTCGCCATCATCCTCGACGGCGGCGACCCCGACGACCCCCGCCGCATCGGTGAACGGCTGGTAACCGCCATCCAGACCCCATGCCTGCTGGCCGGACAGCCCTACACCCCCCGCGCCAGCCTCGGCCTGGTCACCCTCGACAGCGCTGCCCGGCCGGCCACCCCCGACACCCTGCTCCACCAAGCCGACCAGGCCATGTACGCGGCCAAACGGGAACAAGGAGGCCGACTCGTCATCTACCAACCCGACCTGCCCGCCCGCACCAACCACCCCTACCCCGGCCACTCCTAATCGCTGGTTGGTCAGGTTGGGGTTGCCAGCGGGTGGGAGTGACCTACGTGGTCAAGCAGTGCTGCCAGTTCCGGTGGGGGCGGGGCGTGCGGGTGTCGGAAACTGGGTTCGGGTCATGCGGCCTGCCGGTATTCGTGGATGAGCCCACCGAGCCGATCATGTCAGACGGCCGAGATGCCGGGCTCGGGCGGTGGGCTGGTGCCGGTGCTGAGCGGTGCCTGTTGTTGGAGTGATCGGTGGGGGCGGTGCTGGTTGTAGTGATCGACGTAGTCGGTGAGGACGGCGGTGGCGTGTCGTTCGCCGAGGACGACGAGGTGGTCGAGGCACTCGCGGCGGACGGTGCCGACCCAGCGTTCCGCGAAAGCATTCGCGACCGGGGTCCGTACGGGTGTCCGCACGATGGTGATGTTGTCGTTGGTGAAGACGGTGTCGAAGACGGCGCTGAACTTCGTATCACGGTCACGGATGAGGAACCGGAACCGTGCGGCCCGCTCGCCCAGAGTCATGGGCAGGTTACGGGTTTGCTGCCTGACCCGGCTGTTCGTCGGGTGGCGGGTCACACCGGCGAGATGCACCCGGCGGGATTCGACTTCGCTGAAGAACAGCGCGTACAGCTTGCTCAGCAGGACGGTGTCGACGGTGAAGAAGTCACAGGTGAGGATGCCGTGGGCTTGGGTGTGCAGGAACTGTCGCCAGGTGGGGCCGGCGCGCCGGGTCCGGGATCGACGTGGGCGGAGCGCAGGATCGTCCAGACGGTACTGGCGCCTACCTGATAGCCGGGTTGGACGAGTTCGCGGTGGATGCGGTGGTAGCCCCAGCGGGGTTCTTCTTGGCGAGGCGGAGGATCAGCTGGCGGATCTCCGTTGGGGTGGAGGGCCGGCCGGGTGGGCGGTGCGGCTGGGTCCAGCGGCGGCGGACCAGCTGGCGATGCCAGCGCAGAATCGTCTCCGGGCGGACCGGCAGGATCGGCGATGAGGCGCGCGGGAGCAGCCGTGCCAGCCCGGCGAGGATCGCGCGGTCGGCCCAGCAGAACCGGGGCCGGGACACCTGGCGGTGCAGCACTGCGAGTTCGTGGCGGAGCACGAGGATCTCGGCGTCTTTCGCCGCCGAGCTGCGGGCCACCAACCCCAGCCAGCCCACCAGCCGACAGAAGACGAGGTAGATCAGCCGAACCGCCATGGCCAGAATCATCCACACGGTGGTGTCCCGGTCAACAGCACCTGATGGCCGGCAGAGCACGGCTGGACGACAGGCAGAGGTACAGGTGTCCGATCGTCTTCGACGGAAGGCCTATCGATCACCGGGTGGGATCGTCGAGTGAGCCAAAACCCCTGCTCAGGGCTCACGGACGAGTTTCGGGCACCCACACCACCTGCCCCGCCGCAGCACCGAAACCCTGCCGTCCCGGCCCAGGCCGACCACCCGGCAGCAAGAACGCCCAGCCCACCCCACGCCACGACGTGCACATAGCGGGCAAACCGGACCCCACCAAACGGCAGACGAAGAAGTCCACGACCCCACGACCACGCCGCACAGGTTAAAGATCAAGCTAGTTGCTCACCGGCTGGGTGAGGTCGTAGACGGTCTGCCCACCGACGCTCAGCGCGGTGAAGTTCTCGCTGACCCACGTCGAGATCTCGCTGTTGCCACCGAAACCGCCGCCGCCGAAGTTCGGCATACCGCCGCCGATGGTCGCGTCACCACCCACACCAGCTGCTTCCTGCCCGCCGGCACCGGACTGTGCGCTGCCGGCTCCGCCGGTCGCGTCGGTACCGGTCGCGTTGGCACCACCGAACCCGCCGGGGCCGCCGCCCCCGATGAAGTAGTGGATCTTCCCATCGGTGACGTACTTCTTGAACTGCTCCAGCGTGATCGCCGGGTCGCTGCCGGAGAAGCCGCCCATCGCCATGACCGGCTTGCCTCCGGTGGCGAGCTCCATCGACGCCGCGGACGTCGAGTTGCTGGTCGCGGCGACCCAGCGGAAGCCCTCGGCCCCATCGGACAGAAGCTTGGCGACCTCGCCGCTCACCTGCTCGCCCATGCCGCCGCCACCACCGCGCTGGCCGCCGGTGCCACCGCCGGGGAAGCCTTGGCCACCGCCGGGAAAGCCCTGGCCGTTGGCACCGTCCTGGCCGTTGCCGCCGGGGAAGCCCTGGAGGCCACCCGGCCCCTGGCCACCGTTCGCTTCCGCACCGGACTGGTTGAAGCCGCTCGGCAGGCCGCCGCCCGTCCCCCCGAAGCCGCCGCCCATGCCTCCGGTTGGCCCGGCGAGCGGAATCGAGCCAGTATGCGGCTGCGAGGCGGTTTCGAGCGCGTAGCCCGCCGGCGCCGCCAGCGCGCTGAAGGCGACGACCACGGCGAGCGCCACTGCCGCCCGGCGGACCAGACGGTGGCCCATGAGCAGCACGACCGCCGCGAGCAGGCCCGCGACCAGCGCCGGCAGCCGCAGCCAGTCCTGCCAGTCCGTCCGTCCGAGCAGGACGTACGTCCAGATCGCGGTGACCGCGGCGCTGGCCGCCAGGAACACCCGGGAGATGATCTCACCGCGGGTACGCCACAGCGCGTGCACACCCAGTGCGACCGTGCCGGCGATGCCGGGGGCGAGCGCGACCGTGTAGTACTCGTGGACGATGCCCCCCATGTAGCTGAACACCAGGCCGGTCACCAGCGTCCAGCCGCCCCACAGCACCAGCCCGGCGCGGGCGCGGTCGGCGCGCGGCGCGCGCCGGGTCGCCCACAGCCCGCCGACCAGCAGGATCAGCGCGGCGGGCAGCAGCCAGGAGATCTGGTCGTCGAAGCTGCCGCCGAACAACCGGTCGATTCCGGTGCTGCTCCCGAAGCCGCCGCCACCCCGACCGCCGCCACCGGGCCCGCCGTTGATCTGCAGGCCGCCGGGAGCACCGCCGTTCGCGGCGAAGTACTGCTCGAGCTCGGCGAGCATCTGCCTGCCACCGCCGCCCGGCATGCGACCGCCGCCACCGCCGCCGTTGCTCTCGCCGAAGATGCGCCCGAGGCCGTTGTAACCGAAGGTCAGGCCAAGCACGCTGTTGTTCTCCGAGCCGCCGATGTAGGGCCGGGAGCTCTTCGGCCACACCTCGGCGGCGAGCACCCACCAGCCGGCGCCGGCCAGGATGCCGCCGACCCCGGCGAGCACATGGACGACCCGCCGCCACCAGCCGGTCGGCGCGGCGATCAGGTAGGCCAGGCCGAAGGCGGGAACGACCAGGAACGCCTGGAGCATCTTGGTCAGGAACGCGAAGCCGATGGCCACACCGGCGGCGACCAGCCACCGCCACGACCCGGCCTCCAGCGCATGGGTGACCGCGTACGCGCCGACCACCAGCAGCAACACGAGCAGCGCGTCCGGGTTGTTGAACCGGAACATCAGCACCGCGACCGGGGTGAGCGCGCACAGCGTCCCGGCGAGCAGGCCGGCGACCGGCCCGGCGACGCGGCGGACGGTGGCGTACAGGATCCCGACCGTCGCGACGCCGCACAGCGCGTTCGGGGCGAGCATGCTCCAGCTGGAGAAGCCGAAGATCCGGCCGGACAGCGCCATCATCCACAACGAGGCCGGCGGCTTGTCCACCGTGATGTAGTTCGACGAGTCCAGCGACCCGAAGAACATCGCCTTCCAGCTCAGCGTGCCCGCCTGGACAGCCCCCGCGTAGAAGCTGTTCGCCCAGCCCGAGTCTCCCAGGTCCCACAGGTAGAGCACAGCTGTCGCGGCGAGCAGGACCAGCAGCGCCGGACGCACCCAGCGTGGGTCGTCCGGCCGGCCGCGAACCAGCCGGGCGAGCCGCCCACCCGACGCCGCGCCACCCGCCCGGTGTGCCGCGCCGGCTCGTTCCAGCCCTGGTTCGGTGGGCTGCTCCGCGCCCGGGACGTCCGCCTCCGCCGGACCGCGCTGCACTGGCGGCGGGACCACAGCCACCTGCCCGGCCGCGCCGGAGTCCCCATCAGAGCCCGCCGCGGAGTTGTCGCCGGCCGGGCCGCCGGCGGTGGACGGCCCGGGTTCCGGCGACCCGCCCGCGCGCTGCGGGCCAGCCTGCGGCGCGCCCATCTGCGGCCGGCTCGCATACGGCTGGCCGTAGGCCGGCCCGCCGGAACGAGGCGCGCCGTGAGGGCGCTCGCCGGCGTCTCTGTTGACTGTCATCGGTCGTTCTCCGGATTCCGGGGACGGACGTGGGTCTGGACATAGGTGGGCGCCGTGGGCGTCGGCGCCGTGGGCGTCGGCGACGTCCGCGGCGAGGTGGGCGACGACGACGGAGCGGGTACGGCAGCAGGTAGGGAACCGGGCTCAGCCTCGCCCGGGTCCTCTCCCGCGGTCTCGCCACGGCGGGGGTGGAACACCCAGACCCGGAAGGCGACGAACCGCAGCACCGTGGAGAGCAGATTCGCGATGACGAGCACGGCGAGCTCGACCCCGCGGCCGGGGTCGTCGTCGAGCGCGTGCAGACCAGTGAGCGCACCGCTGGTCAGCGCCAGCCCGATCCCGAAGACGACCAGACCCTCGACGTGGCTGCGGGCGCCGATTCCGCGGACGCCGAAGGTGAGGCGGCGGTTGGCCGCGGTGTTGGCGATCGCGGTCAGGAGCAGCGCGACGAGGTTCGCGCCCAGCGGCCCGAGCCAGCCACGCAGCGCGACGTACACGATCAGGTAGGCGACCGTGCTCGCGACGCCGATGCTGGCGAACCGGACGAGCTGCTTCACCAGCCGGCCCGGGACCTCCGGCAGGTCCGGTGCCAGCGGCGCACGGCCGAGCTGGGCGCGCAGCTGGCTGACAGGCAGCCGCCCGGTCGCCAGTGCCCGGCCGACCCGGGCCACGCCACGCAGATCCGCGATCGCGGTGGCGACGATGTCGACCCGGCTGTCGGGGTCGTCCACCCAGTCCACCGGAACCTCGTGGATCCGCAGGCCACAGCGCTCCGCCAGCACCAGCAGCTCGGTGTCGAAGAACCAGCCGGTGTCCTGCACCAGCGGCAGCAGCCGGCGGGCGGCCTCGGTCCGCATCGCCTTGAAGCCGCACTGTGCGTCCGAGAAGCTGGCGCGCAGCGTGGTACGTAGCAGGAGGTTGTAGCAGCGGGAGATCACCTCACGCTTGGGGCCGCGCACCACCCGGGAGCCGCGCGCGAGCCGGGACCCGATCGCGACGTCCGAATGGCCGGAGATCAACGGCGCGACCAGCGGCAGCAGGCCGCCGAGGTCGGTCGACAGGTCGACGTCCATGTAGGCGACGACACGGGCCCGGCTGGCCAGCCAGACCGCGCGCAGCGCCCGGCCGCGGCCCTTCTGTTCCAGGTGGACGGCCCGGACGTCGGTCAGCTCCTGCGCCAGCAGGGTCGCGCAGGCCCAGGTTCCGTCGGTGCTGGCGTTGTCCGCGATGGTGATGACGGTGCTGAACGGGAAGGTGTCCCTCAGGAAGGCGTGCAGCCTGCGGACACTCGGGCCAAGATCGTTCTCCTCGTTGTAGACCGGAATGACGATCTCGACGTCCGGACCCCCCGGACCGGTGTCCGGGGCCTGTTGCCCTGAGGTCACGCCCGGAAACGGCCGCGATTCGACATCCTCCAGCATCATGGCGTCAGCGTCGCGGAGGAGCCTGACACCAGCCTTTGCCTGACCTGTGAGTTAGCTATGAAATACGCCCCGTGCTGATCGGCCCGGCGCCACCCGGGCTCAAAGCAGACGAAATAAAAACCCAATAAGTCAAAACAAAGCGCACCTCGCGCCCGTCTGTGTCCGGAATCACGGCTCGCGACCATGACCCGACAGTGCCCCGGCGGCGCCGATCCGGGCAGATGAAACCCGCGCGAAACCCGGCTGCGCCTTCGTGTCGACGCGGCACCCCCACTTCCGCGAACCCGGGTGCACTCGGCTGTACTCCGGCGCGCTTCAGCGCGCTACGCGTCCGGTCGATCATGGTGGTCCGAGATACCTGGCGGGGGCCGTCGGCGGACGAGCGGACCGCAGTGATGATCGACTCTGCGATGGACGACGACCGTGAGCAGGTCGCGGTCTGATGAGAAGCGGTCCACATCGCCGTGCCCGGCGGCGGCGATCGTGCGACGACCCTCGGCCCGCGTCGCCGCGGGGCAATTCGTCGCCAAGGCGAACCGCGACGCTGGTTCGTGCGTCCAAGAAGCCATGACGTCAATGAACGTTGTTCGCAGGCTGACGGCTTGCCTGTCTTGTGGTGGCCGGGTGTGGACGCTCGGGCGAACCGACGCCGCCGCGGTCCCTGTCGTCGGCGACCAACGGCGGCACCGGCACGCCGGTCGCCGTCGACTGCGGGAGCGAGCGGATCGGGCCGCGCAGCCTGGCCGCCGGGGACGCGCGGCGGCGCTTCGTCGAGGCGGTCGCCGCCGGGCGGTCAGCGACACTGGAAAGCACCGTGCTCGACACAGAGGGCGATCCGACCGTCTAACTCGCTCACCAGTGACACCCGAGGTGGCGTCACCGTCATCGAGGACCGCAGCAAGGCCCGGTTCCGCGGCGCCGACGTGCCAACCCGGGTCCGCTTCGTCTGTACGTCGATCGACAGCGCCGAGGAGACCAGGCCTGGCTATGCCGACCTCGTCGTTCACCGCCTGCGCGGCTGTACCTCTCCCGAACCCGCCTGATCCCACCGGCCCGTTGCTGGATCGCCGGACGCGCCGGACACCAGCGGCCGAGCCGCCACACGGCAAGCCGGTCCGTCACACGGCGAGCACGTCCGTCACCGGCCGCCGCTGGACCTTCGAAGAGATCATTCAGACCTCCAGGAAATCGGCCGCACTCGACCAGCACCAGGTCAGCGTCTGGACCTCCTGGCACCGCTGGGCCATCCTCGCGATGCTCTCCCACGCCTTCCTGACCGTACCGCCGACGACCATCGGCGAGAGCCTCCCGCCCATCACCGTCAACGAAACCGGAGACTGTCTAACGCGATCATCGGCCTGCCAGCCCCGCACCGGGCAAAAGTTCGCGTACGTCAATTGTTGGGCACAGTGGGTAACAGCACGCTAAAATTGACACGTCACCTTTCGGTAGGACGTCGCGGAAGTGTTGCCTCTTCGAGCAACCCTCCGTGCACTGGCTTTGTCGTGCTCCCTGTCCCAGACGAGGTCGCGAGCTCGCTATGGTCTATTTGCTGGATCGAATGGCAAGTTCCGCCGGCGGGGAGAGCGTAGGAACGGTCACCTTTCTCGCGGTTGACCGGGACGAACGCAGTACCAGATCTTGAATGGTCGGGGTCTGGCTACGGGGGCTCTGGATCGAGGGTCAGGCCGGTACTACATTCCGAGATCTTGTTTAGACACGTAGGACGAGGGGCGCCAGGTCGCCTCGACGGCGGTAGTGACTGAGCAGGGTTCGGTTCTGGTGTGCCATGCGCCGCAGTTCCCGGGCGAGCACGTTGTCGGGCAGGGTGTGTCGGGCGGCCAGGAGGGTCGTGGCGAGGAGCCGGCGGATCGACCGGGTCGAGTGACGGATCAGCCGGCGGTCTCCTGGGTCCGGGGGGCCTTTTCCCAGGTCGGCGCGGGTAGCGGCGAGGAAGGCGTGGGCGAGCATGTTGATCGTGACGTGCCGGTGCCACGGGGTCCACTTCCGGACCTGGTACTGGTCGAGACCGAGGGCGTCCTTGCCTTGGCCGTTGTCCTCCTCGACGGTCCACCGCGCACCGGCTGCTCTCACCATGTCGGGAACACCTGTGGGCGCGGGAGCGTGCACGAGGAAGTACTCGAACTCGTAGCTCGTCTTCCCATCCCGGGTCCGCGGCGCGACGGACTTGCGGACGAGCAGGGCGTGGCCGTCGGCCGGCCGCTCGTCGGCGACGGCGACGGCGACGGCGAGCGCGGCCCAGTCGTACCAGCGGACACCTTTCGCCCCGGCCCCGCAGGAGCGGCGTTCGAACACCCCGGCCGGCAGCCGGGCGTGCAGTCGGTCCGGCCGGGTCGGTCGGCCCCGCGCGTCGAGCAGCGGCAGGCTCTTGGGGACCGCCAACACGTAGGACAGCCGCCGGTCGTGGCAGAACCCGCGCAGCCCAGGGTCCTTGCCGTACCCGCTGTCGGCGGCGACCCAGCGAAACGGCGTCCCCACCTCGACGGCCCGCGCGAGCATCTCCACCGCCAGCCGCGGTTTCGTCGCGAACCGGCAGCCGGCGGGGACACCGGCCGCCCGGCACCGGGCCGGGTCGTCGGTCCACACCTCGGGCAGGTACAGCTCCCGGTCGGTGAAGGCGTGCCCGTGCTCGGAGGCGTAGGTGCACATGACCATGGTCTGCACGTTCGCGACGTCCCCGGTCAGCCCGTAGTACTGAGGCGCCACCCCCACCGACCGGGTCCCTTTCTTCAACGCCTGCGTGTCGTCGACGACCAGCACCGCCTCCGGCGACCCGAGACGGTCGACCACCAACGCCCGCACCGCGTCCCGTAGCAGGTCCGCGTCCCACACCGCCCCGCCGAGCAGGTGCTCGAACGGTCGCGGCGTCGGGTAACCGACGTGCTCCGCCAGCCCCCACGAGTTCTTCTTCGGCACGTCCGCGAGCAACGCCCGCACGAAGTCGGCGAACACCCGCTTCGACTCCGGTCGGTTGAACAACCAGCTCAGCCCGTCCGTCAGCGCCGTGAGCTCCTGCTCCCACCCGGCAATGTCCCGCGCCGTCACGACCCCCACCATGGCAGCGCACCTGACGAGGGTGTGGGTCGGTGGTCGATATGGGACGTGCGGCGGGTTGGGTTCTGTCTAAATATTTCCGTCTTCAGTAGGGGTGTGGGAGGGTCTGGGTCAGTATGGCGACGATCCAGGGCTGGTAGAGCTGCTGATGCGGAACGGACGGTCGGGACGGCTCGCTGGGGCGTTCTCCGGCGACCCCGGGCTGATTAACCTCAAGACGGCCGTCCGGGTGGCTGTCGTAGCCCCCGTGTTGCTGGCCGTTACCTATCTGGTCGGCGGGGACGTGCGGCTGAGTCTGTTCGCCTGGTTCGGCTCCTACGTCCTGTTGGAATTCGTCGAGTTCACCGGGCCGGCTAGTGCCAGGCTGATGGCCTATGCTGCGTTCGCGCTCGGCGCCGTTCCGCTTCTCGTCATCGGGACGCTGTGTTCCCGGTCGGCCTGGCTAGCGGTACCGGCGACTGCATTGGTTGCATGGGTCGTGCTATTTTCCGGGGTCCTCAACGCGTATTTCGCCGTCGCCGGACAGGCCACGCTGATGGCCTTTGTCCTGGCGGTCATGACCCCTGGCCCTGCGTCGGCCATTCCGGAACGGCTTGCCGGCTGGGGCATCGCCATGGTGGCGGCCGTTACCACGGCCATGGTGCTGTGGACGGAGCGGCCACCGACACGGCTGCGTGCCGCGCTGGCCCAAGCGTGCCGGTCGATGGCCGACGGGGTGGCGTGGACGACGATGCCTTCTGCGTGGTCTGACGGGACCGGGGCGGAGGACGTCCACCCGATCTGGACCGATGTGTTCCATCTGCGCCGCAGCTTTGTCGAGACCGCGCACCGGCCCGGCGGTGTCGGCGGGCGCACCGCGGCGTTGGGACATCTGGTCGTGGATGTCAACTGGTTGGTCCCGTTCGCTGAACCGCGCGCGGACCGGGATGGGCTCGCGGCGGTCTGCTTCCGCCGGGAGGCGGCCGAGATCCATGCCGCCGCCGCTGCCACGCTCACCGCCGCTGCCGATCGGCTCGACCGCGGTCCACGGACGGGCGGGCCGCTCGGTCTAGACCGCCTAGAGCGGGCTGAGAGAGGGATGCGTACAGCCCTGCTGGACTACATAGAGCGGTCAGGTCACCGGCTGGTGCCTGACGTTGCTGTGTCAACCGCCCGATCAGCCCACAAGTCAGCCGATGCTGGTGCCGCGGGGTCGGAGCCGCCTCCAGCGAACCTCGCTATCGCCGAGGCGTTCCGGCTGCGCAGGCTGGCCCGGGGTACCCGGGAGCTGGCGGTGAACGTGCTGCGGGTGACCGCCCCGGCTCCGTCGCCGCGCTCCTGGCTACGGCCGCGTGGCTGGTCGGACAGGCTAAGGCGGCTCACCCGCCGCGGCGTCGCCGCTACCGATCTTGCCGCCGGATACGCCAGCCTGCGGTCCGTGTGGTTCCGCAACAGCGTACGCGGCGCCGTGGGGCTCGCCCTCGCTGTCGCTGTGGCCCAGAACATCGAGGTGCAGCATGGCCTCTGGGTCGCGCTCGGCACGCTGTCGGTCCTGCGGTCAAACGTGGCGGCGACCAGCTCGACGATCCTGCGGGGACTGCTGGGCACCGGGATCGGCATTCTGGTGGGTGGCCTGTTCGTCGCCCTGGTCGGCGCCCATACCGTGGTGTCGTGGCTGGTGCTGCCACTGGCCATGTTCGTCGCCGGCTACCTGCGGCGCAAACCATCCTTCGCGCTGGGGCAGGCAGGCTTCACCGTCGCCATCCTCATCCTTTTCAACATCATTGAACCGTCGGGCTGGCAGGTGGGCCTGGTTCGCATCCAGGACGCGATGATCGGTTTCGGGGTGAGCCTGGCCGTGGGAGCGCTGCTGTGGCCCCGGGGAGCGGCGACGCTGATCCGGCGCCGGGCCGCCGCCGCTTACCGGACGGGCGCGGACCTCCTCGCCCTGGTCGTCATGCGGGCACCCGGAGACGACGATCCGCCCAGCGCCCGGCCGCGGACCTCACCATGGCTGTACCCGCCCTACACCGGAACATCGGGCCATCCAGGCAGCTCCGTGGACACCGCCGCCGCACCAGCGAGCCGGGTCGACACCCCCCGCACAGAGAACGCCGACACCACACTCCCGGACAACGGGGCCGTCTGCCATCCCCGTCGGGACGAGCACATAGCCGCCGCCGCACGCGACGCCATCCGCGCCGGACGGCTGCTCGACGACGTGGTCCGCCAGTACCTGTCCGAACAGCCCAACGATCGGCTCGACGTCGACGCACTCATGACCATCGTCGGTGGAGCACTGCGGCTACGCCGAACCGCACAGCTGCTACGGGCCGGCGACGTACCCTGGCCAGCGGACATCCTGCGGACCGGGGGCGACGTCAGCGCGACCGCCTCGACCATGGAGATCTCCGCCGTGCTGCCCGATCTGGCCGCAGCCCAGGAGGCGGTCAGGGTGGAGACGGTCGAGCTGTGCGCCTGGTACCGGCGATTCGCCGAGGCACTCGATGACAGCAGGCCACCACTACCAGCAGACCCGAACCCTGGTCCAGGCCCGGCCAGCACGGCGGCACTGGCCGTGGTGCGTCACGGCACCACGGCGCGCCGACCCCCGGAAGTGCGTGCCGGCGTGGCGCTGGCAGCGCGCGCGACCTACCTCGACATCCTCTGGGATCTGCGACCAATGCTCACCGACGCGGGCACGGCGCTCGCTCACCGGCCGGGCCAACTCTG
>NZ_CASGGV010000308.1:0-43654 GCF_949319125.1 Frankia sp. Hr75.2
CGGCTACAACGCGGCACTGTTGGCGGAGCTGACCGGGCCGACCGGCCATGTCACCACCATCGACATCGACCAGGCCGTGATCCGCCGCGCCCGTACCTGTCTCGACACCGCCGGCTACACCGACGTCACAGCGCTGATCAACGATGGCCATTTCGGGTTCCCGCTCCGCGCCCCCTACGACCGGATCGTCGTCACCGTCAACGCACCCGACATCCCGCCCGCCTGGACCGCCCAGCTCGTCACCGGCGGGCGCATCGTCATCCCACTGCAGCTACGCGGGCTGCTGCGCACCGTCGGATTCACCTGGGACGGCGAGATTCTGACCTCCGACTCGATGCGACCCTACGGCTTCGTCCGTCTCCAAGGCGCCGGGGCCCGTGCCTCCTCTCCCCGGATGATCCGCATCGCCGACGGGATCCGCCTCGACATCGACGACGACCAGGACGCTGATCCCGATGCGCTCCGCGGCGCGATCATCGGGCCGAGCCACATCCACTCCACCGGGGTGGCTCTCTCCCCCGCCGCGGATGCCCTGCCGAGCCTGGACCTGTGGCTGGCCACCGTGCAGCCCACCTACGGCCGGCTCCACGGCACCGACACCGACACCGGACCCGAACTGCCTTTGCTCCCGACGCCCGCCGGGGTGTCCGCCTGCTGGTCCGACGACAGCCTCGCCTACCTGACCTTCACCCCGACCGGCGGGACCGGCGTTGAGATCGGTGTCGTCGCGCACGGCCCCGACCGGTACCGGCTCGCTGACCTGCTCACCTACGACGTCCGCGTGTGGGACGCCGAGCGGCGCGGCGGCCCGGACCCCACCATCCGCGTCTACCCCACCGCTGTCAGCCGGGCCTCGGCACTACCCGGCCGGCTCCTCACGAAACCATCAGCCCAGTTCCTGATCACCTGGGGCTGAAACCAATCACCGACATCGCAGGAGGGAGAACCGTGTGAGCGACATGCCTGGGCAACAACAACCACCCGGAGCCGACGGGGAAGCGCGTGCTGAGGATCTGCGGGCCCGTCTCGTGGACGACCTCATCGCGGAGGGCTCGATCAGAACGAAGGAGGTCGAGGCAGCGTTCCGTGTGGTGCCGCGGCACCTGTTCGCTCCCGAGGTCTCGCTGAAGGACGCCTACGCCGACGACATCGTGCGGACCAAGCATGACGAGAACGGCGTGACAGTCAGTTCGGTCTCCGCCCCGTGGCTTCAGGCAACGATGCTTGAACAGGCCGGGATCAGCCCCGGCATGCGGGTGCTCGAAGTGGGCTCAGGGGGCTTCAACGCTGCGCTGATCGCGGAACTCGTCGGTCCGACCGGCGTGGTGACGACCATGGACATCGACGCCGACGTGACCGAACGAGCCCGCCACTGCCTGACCGCAGCAGGCTACGAGCAGGTACGCGTCGTGCTGGCCGACGCCGAGCACGGGGTCCCCGAGCATGCTCCCTACGACCGGATCATCGTCACCGCGGGCGCCTGGGACATCCCACCCGCCTGGACCGATCAACTCGCCCCGGACGGCCGGATCGTCGTTCCCCTGCGGATGCGGGGACTGAGCCGGACGGTCGCGCTCGCACCCCGCGACGGCGCTCTGGTCAGTCTCGACCACCAGATGGCTGGCTTCGTGCCCGTGCGCGGCGACGGCGCCCATCCCGAACGCCTCGTCCCGCTCCACGGTGCCGACGTCGGACTGCGGTTCGACGAGCAGATACCTGAGCTCGACGCCGCCGCGCTGCGAGCCGCCCTGCTCACCCCACGGGTCGAGGCGTGGTCGCAGGTGCGGTTCGGCGGGATGGAGCCCTTCGACGGGCTGCTGCTGTGGCTGGCCGGCACCCTCGACAACTACGGCCTGCTCTCCCGCGCCCGCTCCCAGACCGCGCGAGAGCTCGTTGACCCCGTCTCACCGATCGGCACGCCCACCGCCGTGGAAGCGGGCAGCTTCGCCTACCTAACCCTGCGAAAGGTCGAGGACGGCGACGACACCTACGAGTTCGGCGCCTACGCCCACGGCTCCGACGCCGCCCGCCTCGCCGACCTGGTCGTCACGCAGGTCCAGGCCTGGAACCGGACCCACCGCGACGGGCCACCGGCCACGATCAGCGTCTACCCGGCCACGACGCCGGCCGCGGCACTTCCGCCCGGCAGGGTGATCGCCAAGCGTCACCACACCGTCGTCCTGAGCTGGCCCTGACCAGCACAGCGACACGCTCACCACCAACCCCTCGAAGGAAAGGAATCGCCATGACTCCTGCCCACCCGACCGCCCCAGCCCCACTCCCCCTCGCCGGCGACTACGACCTGGACGTCGAGATCGTCGACGGCGGACCCGTCATCCCCGAGCTGCTGCGCTCCACCAGCGACAACTGCGGCAAGACCTGCGCGTCGGCCTGCACCAGCTGTAAGCAGGACTGATCCTCCGCCGCTGAGAGGTGCGTGATGTACCGCAGCCTTGACGTTCCGCTGCTACGGATGGCGGTGGTTCCCACCGATGTCGACCTGCCACCCTGGCCAGACCTCGACGACAACACCGACAGCGCCGTAGCCGGCTGGACAGATTGGCTGCGGGCCATCTGGGCACGGCCCGTGTTCGCCGACGCGATGACGCTCGCCAGCCCTTCGCTGGCCGCGCGGGTCGCGTCGGTCCTCGATGGGCAGTGCCGCGATCGGCGGGCGGTCCGTCGGGCTGTCACGGCGACGGTCCGGTATGTGTTGCGGATGGCCGGGCGTGCCACCCCGTTCGGCCTGTTCGCCGGTGTCGCGCCCGCGGGTTTCGGCCCGCGGGCACGTGTCCGGCTCGGCGACGACCATCGGGTTCACACCCGGCCGGGCGGCGGTTGGCTCGCCGCGCTCGCCGACGACCTGGAAGCGTGCGACACGCTGCTGCGACGGCTGCCGGTCGCCACCGACGGGCTGCCGGTCGCCCGCGGCGACCGACTTTTCACCGGCCCTGCTGTCCGTCCCGGCAACGATGCCGGGCAGGAGACAGTGGTCGAGGTATCGGTGCGCCGCACCCCAGCCGTGGAAGCCGCATTGCGCCACGCGACCCGTTCGCTGCCCGTCGCCGACCTGGTCACTCGCCTCGTCGCCGACGCACCGGCTCCCGCTTCCAGCCAGATCGAGGCCATGCTGATCGAGTTGATCCGCCGCCGGTTCCTGCACACACCCCTCCGCCCGGCGACGACCTTCACCGATCCGCTCGGCGAGATCGTCGACCAGCTGGCTGCAGCTCAGGTCGACAACCTGCCACCACTCGCCGACCGCCTCAGCGCGGTCCGCGACCTGCGAGACCTGCTCACCCACCACAACAACAATTCGCGCTCCGCCTCGGACCGTCGCGCGCTGCGCGAGCAGGCAGCCGACCTTCAACGCCGCGTCGTTCCCAGCGCCGACCCGGACCTGGATGTCGACCTCGTGTTGGACACCGACGTGGTCCTGCCAGCAGCTGTCACCGAAGAGGCAGGCGCCGCCGCGAGGGCGCTCGCCCGGCTCACAGCGCCGACCGCCGTGCCCCCGGAGTGGGCGGAGTGGCACGAAGCCTTCCTGGAACGCTACGGCCCCGCCGCCCTCGTCCCGCTGCTGGAGGCCGTCAACCCTGACACCGGCCTCGGTCTACCTGCCACCTTCCGAGGCTCCGCACGCATCTCCCGCCCCGGGGTGAGCCCGGCCCGCGACCAGCGCCTGGCCGCCCTCGCGCAGCGAGCGGCCCTGGACGGCACGCTCGAGGTACGCCTCGGCAACGCCGACATCGCGGTCCTGGCCGGCGACACCGCACCGGCCCGGGTTCCGTCGCATGCCGAACTCATCGCCGAGGTCCACGCCGACGACCTGACATCACTGTCGCGCGGCCTGTTCACCCTGCGGGTCACCGGCGGCGGGCGCGCCGCCGCAACCACCACCGGCCGCTTCCTCCACCTGCTCGACCCCACGTCCTTCGACCGGTTCCGCAACACCCATACGGCCCTGCCGACCATGCGGGCCGGCGCGACACTCACGCAGGTGTCCTGTCCACCGCTTCCGGCAACCACCGTCGGCGTGGCCCGATCGCCGCAGCTCACCGACACGGTGATCACTCTCGCCGAGTACCACGACGCCGGTCCGGGCATCCTGCGCCCGGCCGACCTGGCTGTCGGAGCCGACGCCGAGGGGCTCTATCTGGTGTCACTGCCCGACCGGCATCTAGTCGAGCCGTCCGCCCCGCACGCGGTGGAGTTCCAATACCACACCCATCCACTGGCACGGTTCCTGTGCGAGCTGCCCACCGCCCGCGTCGCCGTCTCCATCCCCTTCTCCTGGGGCACCTCCAGTGGGCTGCCATTCCTGCCCCGGCTCGTCCATCGGCGCACCGTGCTCGCCCCGGCCCGCTGGAACCTCACGGCCGCCGACCTGCCCGGCCGCGCCGTATCGGCGAAGGAATGGCGCGGGGCACTGGCCCACCGGGGCGGCGCGATCCCGGTGCCCGCGCGGGTCCAGCTCGTCGAGACCGACAACCGGTTGCGACTCGACCTGCACGTCGACGCCCACCTGACCCTGCTACGCGATCACCTGCACCGCCACGGCTCCGCCCGGCTCGACGAGGACGCCGCCCCGGATGCCTTCGGCTGGATCGGCGGCCACGCCCACGAACTGGTCGCCCCGCTGGCCACCACCGCCGCACCGCTGCCGGGGCCGGCACCGGAACGCCTCGCAGCAACCGTGCCCACGACTCGGACGGATACCCAGCTACCCGGCATCTCGCCGTGGCTGTCGGCCCGGCTCTACGGCCACCCCGACCGACTCACCGAGCTGCTCGCCCATTTCGACAACCTCCTGGACGAGTGGCCCAACCCGCCCGCATGGTGGTTCCTGCCGTACCGCGACACCGAACCCCACCTGCGGCTACGCCTCGCCGTCACCGAACCCGGCGGCTGCGGGCTGACGGCCACGCGGGTGGGAACTTGGGCAGCGGCACAGCGCGAAGCCGGACTGCTGTCCCACCTCCACCTCGACACCTACCAACCGGAAACCGGCCGCTACGGTTACGGGCCGGCAATGACCGCCGCCGAAGCCGTCTTCAGCGCCGACTCCGCCGCCGCTCTCGCTGCCCGTCGTCTCGCCGCACGTGCCCGTCTGCCCGTCGAAGCAGTCACCGTCGCCGGCCTGGTCGACATGGCTATCGCGTTCTCCGGCGCGTCCTCCGCCGGGATGCGATGGCTTCGTGACGTACTGCCTCATAAGCCCTCCCGCGTCCCACGGGCGGAACGCGCCATCGCGTTGCGCCTCGCTGACCCGGCAGATAACTTCGCCCATCTGCGCGCCGTGCCCGGGGCCGACGCTGTGCTGTCCGCCTGGCAGTCGCGGGCCACAGCACTGGCCGCCTACCGGGACACCCTCGCCGCGCAGCGCCCGCCTGACCAGGCCCTAGCCTCGCTGCTGCACCTGCACGCCGTCCGAACCCTCGGCCTCAGCCCAGCAGCCGAACAGACCTGCGTCGCTCTCGCCCGAGCCACAGCCGCACATGCCCTCGCGACCACCGACGCGACCGTCTCATGATCGACCGCAATCAGGCCGCCGCCACAGCAGCCAGCCTCGCCACCCGCCTCACCATCCCGGCCCGCGGCGAACTCGGGCAGACCGCGCAGTCGCTCGCCGACGGAGCTGCCGGCATCGCCCTCCTGCACGCCGAACGAGCGCACGCCAGCGCAGAGCACTGGGAGTCCGTCCAGACGTGGCTTACAGCGACCACAGCCAGCCCCGTCAGCGTGGCAAAGAACAGCTCTCTATTCGCCGGTGCGCCAGCGGTCGCCTTCGCCCTTCACACCGCTGCTAGACAGACCCGCCGCTACACCACGGCGCGCACCGCGCTCGACCAGGCCGTCACCACCATCGCCCACCGCCGTATCGACGCCGCCACCGCCCGCATCGACCGAGGTGAACCGGGACGGTTCACCGAGTACGACGTCATCAGCGGACTGACCGGCATCGGCGCCCACCTCCTCACTCACACCCCCGGCAACGACGCCCTCGGCCGCATCCTCACCTACCTCGTCCGCCTCACCACACCCCTCAACGTCGACGGCCAGGAACTGCCCGGCTGGTGGTGCAGCCACGACCCGTCCCAGGGCAACGCGCCGGAATTCGCCGGTGGGCACGCCAACCTCGGCATGGCCCACGGCGCCGCCGGCCCACTGGCCCTGCTCGCGCTCGCCGCACGCGCCGGGATACGCGTCGACGGTCAGACCGACGCGATCAACACGCTGTGCGCCTTCTACGACCGGTGGCGCCAAGACACCCCCGGCGGCCCGTTCTGGCCACAGTGGATCACCCGCGCCGACCAGCACACCGCAGCGCCGGGCCAGCCTGTCCCCGGCCGTCCGAGCTGGTGCTACGGCACCCCCGGGATCGCCCGCGCCCTCCAACTCGCCGGCCTCGCTACCGATGACACCGCCCGCCAGAACGCCGCCGAACAAGCGCTCGCCGTCTGCCTCGCCGACTCCATCCAACTCGCTCACCTCACCGACGCCGGGCTGTGCCACGGATGGGCCGGGCTCTACCAAACCGCCGCCCGCGCCGCCGCCGACGCCACCACCGACACCTTCACGCGCCACCTCCCGACACTCGCCGCATCCCTCCTGCTCTCCGCCCTTTCAACCGGCGGGCAGGGCGACGGGCTGCTCGAAGGAGACACCGGCATCGCCCTCGTTCTTCACGGCGTCGCCACCGGCGTCCCGGTCACCGGATGGGACACATGCCTACTGATCCACTGACCGCCTCCGGCCAGGCCGCCGGCGGCGAACAGGCCGTACTCGCGGTGCTCGCCGGCACACCGCTACCCACCGTCGCAGCCCACACCACCCTGCATCCCGACCAGCTCGCCGAGGCTGTCGCCACCTACCAGGCAGCAGGTCGCGCCGCGCTCGCAGTCCGATCCGCCACCTGGTTCCAGGTGCGCGTCACGTTTCCCGACCCGGCGGGCACGGAGACAGCCGCAGCCACCCACCTGGCACCCGTCCTGCGCCACGCCCAGACCACCGGCACCATCGACTCCTGGTGGTTCGTGCGCAAGACACCCGACTGGCGGCTACGGCTTTCCCCAGCCAGCGGCAAGTCCGTGGCGGATCTCCGTGCCACCCTCCGCCCCGCCTTCGACGACCTGAACGCGGCCGGCACGATCCACACCTGGTCGGAAGCGATCTACGAGCCCGAGGAGTACGTCCTCGGCGGCGAGGTCGGCACCGAAGTCGCTCACCGGTTGTTCTCCGCCGACAGCGACCACATCCTCGACCGCCTACACACCGAGATCACCAGCAGGACCCCGCCGAGCCTCGGCCGCCGCGAACTATCGGTGCTGTTGACCGTCACGTTGCTGCGCGCCGCCGGCCTCGACTGGTACGAACGCGGCGACGTCTTCGACCGCGTCAGCCACCTGCGCCCTCCGCCAGCCACACCACCCGCCGCCGCTGAGGTTCAAAGGCTGGCCGCCGCCCTGAGCAGGCTGCTGACCGCCAACATTGGCCCTGGAGGTGGACTGTTCGGCTCGGGTCGCCCCCTGGCCAACCTGGGAACCTGGGCCAGCGCCTTTCACGACGCTGGTCGGGCCCTTGGGCAGGCCGCGTACGCCGGGACACTGCGCCGCGGGCTACGCGACGTCCTCGCCCACCATGTGATCTTCCACTGGAACCGCATCGGCCTGGATATCGAGACTCAGGGCGTGCTCGCCGCCACAGCGCGCGAGACCATCGTCCGTGCTCCGGCACTTCCCGAATCGCTGATGCAGCAGGCACGCTGATGTGGCCACCGCCGAACGACGCAGACACCGTCACGCGCATGCGCGCCGCGCACGACCGAGCCAGTGCCGCCCTCCGGGTCGCCGTCCGCCAGAGCACGACTGAGGAAGCGTGGGGCTTCGCCGGACGAACTCTCGGCCGACCGGCGATGACCCCCGACGGCCCTGGCTGGCTACGGATAGCCTCCGCCGAGGCCGGACGACAGATCTCCACGTTCTGGGACGGCGGACACGCGGCACAGCAGGCGCTGCCAGCATCCGTCCCACGCCCAGCGCTGCGCGCGGTCCACGACCATCACCACGACGGCTGGGACTACCGCGCCGAGCTGTACGACCAGGCCCGCGCCCGTCCTCTTGCCACCACCACCATCCCCCGCCAGCTCACCGACCCGCCGGACAGCCGATGGTTCCTGGCGCTACATGCCGCCCTCGACACCCTCGCCGTGGTCTCCACCGACCGGCGCACCATCGAGCAGTCCTACCTCGACGAGGTCATGCCCAGGATGCTCGGCGAACCAATCACCACTACGGCGCCCGGACCATGGACAACCGCGCACGGCGACCTGCACTGGGCCAACCTGTGCAGCCCCACCCTGTGCATGCTCGACTGGGAAGGCTGGGGCCTGGCACCCACCGGCTACGACGCCGCCACCCTCCACTGCCACAGCCTGCTCATGCCAATGATCGCTGCCCAAGTCCGAGCCTATTTCGCCGACACCCTCTCCACCGAGACCGGCCGTTACGCCGAGCTGGCCGTTATCGCCGAACAACTCGACAGCGCCAGCCTCGACCATGCCGTGCTGCTACGAGCCCGCGCCGCCCACCTTCTCGGCCGCCTCATACCTCGTGAGCAATAACTCCAGCAGAGAGCAACACTCACCGAACGCGATCTGGTCTCGGATGTCTACCGCCATCGCGGGACCTTGCAGGTGCGATCACGCAGGGCCTTGTATACCGTTCGGCTTCCTACCTTGAGTCGCCACCCGCCGAGCCTTACGGCGCACAGTCCGGAGATCTCCGCGCTCGCAGGAGAATCGGAAATCACAGAAGCTCGCCGCGTGGCCCGCCGCACAGTCGGCGGCCGACTTGAGAGCCGTACACGGAGGTTAGCTAATCCGCCGGCGACTGAACTCATCGTCCTGTTCGAAACGCAAGGCGTCGCCAGGGGCTAATCAAGGCGGTCACGTGCGACGTCGCGGCGTTTATGAATGCCTGCTCCGCAGGTCTTAGAGCGCTGAGATCTACGAGATCTGGACCAATGTTCATGCCTTGATCACTATCGAGCGGAGGGTCCTGCCACGCCTTCTGCATTGCCCCGCCAGCTATCCGTCGCACCTGCGCGACAAGATCATTGTAGGCGGCACCGGTTTCAGGAGACTCGGCTTGGGTCCATGCCTGGTAGTAGGAAATCCTCGCCTGAACCTCACGCAAGGATTCGGAGAGACGGATCCGTTCCTCGGCGGGCTGGTCGGCTCTTCTGCGACGAATGGCGTAGGGAAACTCTTTGTAGGCGGCGTATGCCTGGTAAGCTTCGGCGAGGGTGGTTCGGACCCGGGCGCGTTCCTCTAGTCGGGTACTTCGACGGGCCAGAACTGTGTTGACAATTCCGGTCACCAAGGCCGCAAATACTACTGCCGACAGAACCACAGTAGTGAAGTCGCCACCAGAGGCGGCCGGCGATTGAATGGTCGTGGGCGTCACCCTGACTGTCACCATTGCGCTCGCCGGAGTAATTCTTGGCGTGATCCCGCTTGACGGCTGCGGTAGCGCCGGCTTCGCTGCGATCGGCATGGCAGGTGAACTGGATGCTGAACTGATCATGTCTTTGCTCTACGTGTTCGTCGGGTCGGGACGGTGAGTCTCTCGTTGTGTGGGGCTTCTTCGCCGGCCCATTCGCCGGTCTGGTGCCACCAGGCCTCGCGGATAAGGTGGGCGCAGATGTGCCCGGCGAGGGCGGTGCCTCCGTCGTGCCAGGTCCAGCGTTGTTCGGGTGGGTCGCGGGGGTACCAGATGCACAGACTGCCGTCGGAGTAGCGGTGAGGTGAATCGGGCCCTGGCGCATAGATCCACGGCGTGTTGGGGCTGTTCGGGCTGAACTCGATCGTCACCGGGTGGGGGGCCAGGCCAGCTGGGGTGAGTACGACTCGGACGGCGAACCCGCCGCGGTGGTGTGCGGGACGCACTTGGGTAGCGCCGGCGCCAACCGCCTGCAGCTCGGCGATGAGCTGCAGGCGGTGCGCTGGGCGGTCGAACCAGGCAGGGTGACGGTGAGCTGGTCGGCGACTCACCACAGCCGGGAGCCGCCGTAGGCACGGGTCGACGGGATCGCGACCGCAGGACCGGGAAGGCCGACGGTCGAGGTGCTGACCGCTCGCCCCGGACGCAGGGCCCCGGCCGTGGAGGCCAGGGTGTCGTCGGGCGGCGCATCGATGTAGTCGCGGAAGACGCGGTGTAGGGCGGACTGCACGGCTTTCTTGTCGTTGTCGTTTTCCAGCGCGTCGGCCATCGCGGTCGCGGCGGCGCGGAGCCGGTGGACGGCGACATCCCGGCTCACGCCCTTCATCAGTTTCAGCGGACTGGACACGCCGGCCGGGTCCGGGGTGTTGCAGCCGGTCGCCAGGAAGATCGCGGCACCGTCGAAGGCCGCGTGCAGCGCCGCTGCGACGCTCATGCCGGGAGTGACATGCTCCAGTGCGAGGGCCGAGAGGTGGAAGGAAGAGAAGGCAGGGGTACTCCACTGCTTGTTCCACGCCTTCAGCAACCGGATGACCCGGCGTCGAGTTCGGCGCAGTGTGACCGTGTCGCCGTTGAGCAGCGCGACGTGTGCCTCCGGGTCGGAGGCTTCCCACCGTTCCATGTGGAGATTCGGGATCCACAGTCCGGCAGCGGCGCGGCGAGTGAGGGCGACGACGAGGTCGACCGAGGGGTCCTGGCCGTTGATCGGCGCACCGAAGGTGATCTTCGGTCCGCGCTTAGATGTGCCGCACCGAGCCTTCGGGTAGGTCTGACGCACCTCGGGGCCGAGGATGGCGCACAAGTCGGCAACGATCTCGTTGGGTGTCTCCCCGCCACCGTCCGGGCCGAGATGCAGATACTGCACACGGTTGAGGACGAGGCCGCCGTCGCCGTCGGTCACCGGGTCGTTGACGGTGTACTGGGCAAGAGAGCCGGACGCGTAGGTGCGCAGCGCCCCGGGAAAGCCCATCGCGATCTTGCGGACGAGGGTGAGCCGGTCGCGGGCCTCGGCCAGCGTGAGGTCGTCGGCGGCGATCTCGCCGCGAATCGTGGTCAGGTAGTCGTCGGTATAGCCCATGAGGTTCGTTCCCCGGTGTGTTGTCGGGCGGTGGTCGCCCTCTCGTTCCGGTCTGACGCCGAACCTCGCCGATCCGTCCGGTCAGTCGGCGCAGTCCCTGCAGAGGTCCGAGGTCTGGCTGGGAAAGCAGCTGGGAGCCAGCACCTGGAAGCAGTTCGGGCACTGCCGCTCGCCGGCAGACGTGCAGGCGCAGTGCCCGCTGCCGCAGCGGGGAGCGCGACACCTGCCGCATGTCCCGTCTGGGGTGAACTCCTCGCCGCAGATCTCGCAGGTCCAAGTGCGCGGCGGGAAACTCCGGGAGGCCGACCGCGGCGGCGCGAAGGGCTTCCAGCTGGCCCGGTCGAGGACGGTCACCGCGATCAGGTAGTTGCCAGCCCAGGCTGCGTCCCCGTAGAGCAGCCCGCTCATGGTCCCGTCGCGGTACTGCAGATAGGTGTCGTCAACCCTGGCATCCCGGCCCGTACACAAAGCGGTGGACACCAGAGGGGTGTGGGCCTGGCTGCTGCCACGGGCGGGCGGGAAGACCTCGCCGTGGCCTGCAGCGAACGAGACCGCACCCGTGGCGTCGAGGACGGCAACAACTCCATGGGTTCCCAGCTGGTCGGCGATCCGCACACAGCACGCGGCGCGTGAGGCCTGGGTCCGCTCGAACAACGCCACGACATCGGCCGCCGTCGGAGACCGACCAGCAGGACGCGGAGGGAGGTCCGCATCCGGGATGAGCACCAGCGACGCGAACATGTCACAGCAGGCATCCTCGAACCGCTCGCGCTCTCCTTTCTGTCGCCGAACGGCGAGGGCGAGTCTCGAATCGGACTTCTGCAGGTGGTGGCCGAGCTCATGCAAGGCGGTGAACTGCCGCCGTCGCGAGCTCAGCGACTCGGTCACCGTCAACGTCGGCGGGGTGGTGGAGTAAACATAGCCGCCCGCGACCGAACAGCGTGTCGCGAAGGACTCGTCTGGTACCCGCCGTACCTGCACCTCGGGCCATCCGTCGAGTTCAGCGAGAGCATCGTCGTGCAGCCGATTGGCAGCATCCGGCCGTCTCTCCCCAAGCCGCTCCAGCATCTGACGTGCCTGAGTGACGACGTCGGCCCGCATGATGTTCACGCTTCGACATCCGGATCCAGCTGGTGCGCCTGAGCCCACAAAAGAATCCGTTGCGGCCATGACGGCGACTGCCCGCCCGTCTGTCGTGCCGCCATCCCGTACACCGCGTAGGCCATCGCACTGCGAGCGTCAGCCTCGGTAAGACCACTGCGGCGGCGATGTTCACGGATAAGCCCGCGCCACCGCGGATGTGTGAGTTCCGCGAGCAAGCCCGCCGCTGGTGGAGCAGCGGCCGGCGTCGCGCCGAGCACTACGCGAAAGACCTCCGCCTCCGTCGAGGTCAGCGGACGTTTCCCGTCAAGAAGATCAAGAACTTCTGCGAGTGGCGCGTTCAGGCGCGTCGCGGCCTCGTCCAGTGCCGCTGAATCGAGCGCGTCGAAGTCGATGCCGGATCCAGCTTCCATCCCACCCGCGACTGATGTTGGAGGTGCGGCCTCGGCCCGAGCCTCCTCGAAGGCTGCCAAGTCGTCCTCAAGCTCGGTCCGAATCTCCAGAACACCTGCAGCGACACCGCTCAGGGAAGCACGATCGACCACAGCAGCGACGCGCTCCGCCTCGCGCACCACGTCCGCAGCCACATCATCGACCGGGCGGTCGAGCACACACATCGGCAGGCTCCGGCGCAGGCCAGCCCACACCGTGACCGGGACGCCGAAAGCAGCGCTTTCAAGAACCAGAGTGTCGACGTTCTCGATCCGATCGACAGTCACCGGCATCGCGATCACCGCGTCGGCATCGACAGCCACCAGCAGAAGGAGAGCTGTACAGCCCTCGTGTACTGCCCGCCAGATCTGTCCAGACGCAGGGGCCCAGGCCGAGCGCGGCCCGAAACGACGGTTCAGCGCCATCGCAGACATCTGGGGCGCAGCAGCGCGCTCCGCCAGCCGAAGCAGGTTCTTGGGCACAGCGCCGACCTCACCGAACATCACGATCGCCTCCCAGCCGGTGCGACTCGCCCGACGGCAACACCGAGGCTGACGTCGAACCTGTACCGATCGTCCGGCGCCCTCACGGGTTACCCAGACACAGGTGCAGCACCTCGGCCGCGACCTCATGACGCAACTCATCTTCGGGAATCAGCTCGGCCAAGTGCGCCCTGAGCTTCCCCGCCGCGGCGTACGCCTGACTACGTCCGACGTTCAGCACATCCATCCAGTCCTTCACGGACGTGTCCAGGTGAGGCAGCAGAGCTCGTTGCGACGGCGACAGCTGCCCATACACCTCCCTGGCCCGATCGGTGACCTCGACGACGACGTCAGGACGCTCCTCCAGCGGCGCAGAAGCCCGGTCGAACACCTTCTGGTCCAGTGCGGCGTCAGCGTGTTCGACGGCCGCGGGGAATCGATCCAGAAAGACCTTGGTGAGCTGACCGACCTCCAAGGAGCCGCCGGCAGTCATCAGCACCGCGTCGATGATCGCGGTAAGGCGCTCGTCACTGGCCAGCGGGGATCGCCTCTCGCCCGACCAACGGACGGCACGAACCCCGGGCACCGCGTACGCCGCGGCGACCAGCGACCGCAGGTCACCGGTGTAGGGGGGCCACGGGTCGCCGTGCGGCTGCCAGCGCCCGGCCCCTGGCACACCCGTCGGTACCTGGACGAACCTCGGCGTCGCGGCCAATATCTCCTCGATCTTGCGCCGGACTGCACCGACCGGCGTTCTGCGCGCCTGGTCCGCTAGGAAGTGGCGGACCGACGTCCGTAGGTACTTGCCCATCGACTCCGAGTTGGCGGTCTGGGCAAGCAGGCCGGCTGTCACCGCCTGCCCCTTCTCCGCGAAGAAGGCTTGCGCGCATTCCCACACCGAGTCCTCGCTCCACCCGCCGGGTGGCATCAACACGGGGAACCGCCGCACCTCCTCTTTCGTGAGCTTGAACAGTAGGGCCAGGCCGGCCTGCCCAAGGTGGCGGAGCTGCTGCAGTTCGCTGTAGGCGTCGATAACGGGCCCCCTCCCCCACTCACCCGATGGGGACGGTCACATACTGCATGGCTGTAGGAGGAAGCAGCTCAGGGGGTCAGCCGGTCTCCGGATGTGTGCCAGAGCCGTAGGCGGCACAGTCCCGTCCACGGCAGCGCGGGCGCTGCCGTGGTGGTCGGGTGGCCGATGGGTCTGGCCGAGCCATCGTGTAGCCCGGTGTCCACGACGCGATCTGACAGCGACCTGACAGAAGTTGCATGCACAACAACAGTCAGATCACTGTCAGGTCGCCGTGAGTGCCTGTCCTCGTGCTGCCAGCCAAGGTGAGGCCGTAGGCCGCTGGAGCGCGTCGGTAGACTCGATCGGTCCGTGTGCGGCGCGGCGCAGGGGGGGACTCGTGGACGAGCGGCTTCGCGATTTCGCGAAGGGGTCACCGAACTTCGGAATCCTCCACCAGCACCAGCCTTTGCTGGCCATCTACGGCGCGCTCGCCGAGGCAACCGTCTTCACGAACCCGAACTCCTCGCTGGTCCAGGCCGGCCAGTTCGGTGAAGTCCTGGCAGAGGAGATGGTTACTCGGGTTGGCCTCTGCGTCGAGGGAGATCGCCAGATCGACCGGCTGGCCGCGCTGACCAAGGTCGGCGTGCTCAGCAGCCGCGTCCGCGCCGACTTCGACCAACTGCGCCGAGACCGGAACAAGGCTGCCCACCGGCATCTCTTCGACACCGCGCGTGCCCTGGCCGCCGTGCAGGTCTGCTATCAGCTCGGCCTCTGGTTCCACGACGCGATCGAGGGCCGTCGGACCGTCGCCGAGTTCGTTCCGCCCACAGACCCAGGTGAGGGCGTCGAGGTCACGGACCCGGCTGAACTGGCCGATCTACGCGAGGCCCTGGACGGCCACCGCAAGGCGCTGACTCAGGCCCGTACGCGCCTCGCCGAGTCCACCACAGCGCTGGAAGCCGAACGCAAAGCTCGGACCGAGGCCGAGAACCTGATCGCCAGCGCCGCGGCGAACAAGCAGCGGCTCCTCGAGCACGTCGAGCAGCTGACAGCGCAGATCGAGCAGCTACGGCACGCCCAGCAGACGAAGTACGAGGTCGCACGCCGAGAGCCTCGGAAGGTCGACTCCAGGCGTCGCGACGCGATCATTCATCGCGCGCAGCGTCCCGCTCCGCTCAACGAGATGCAGGCCCGCGGGGCCATCGACGAGATGCTGCACGCAGCGGGCTGGATCGTCCAGGACCGTGATCAGGTTAACCCGATGGCGGGTCAGGGCGTTGCCGTCAGAGAGTTCACGCTCGCGACCGGCCGCGCCGACTACGTCCTGTACGTCGACGGGAAAATCGTCGGCGTGGTAGAGGCGAAGCGCGAGGGCGATCATCTCTCCAGCGCGGTGGAGCAGAACGACCGGTACGCGGCCGGTGTCCTCAAGGAACACCGCCTCGCCGTCTGGTGGGAGTCCGAGCCGTTCGCGTTCCGTTACGCGACGACCGGTACCGAGACCTACTTCATCAACCGGCTCGACCCCGACGCCCGCTCCCGCGAGGTCTTCACCTTCCACCGCCCCGAGACCGTCACGGCATGGATGCGGCGGGCGGAGGAGACTCCGCGGGCCCAGACGTTCCGGGCCGCCCTGCGTCGCCTGCCCGTCCTCGAGCCGAATGGGCTGCGCCTCGCCCAGATCGATGCGATCAGTGGCCTGGAGAAGTCCCTGAGCGAGGACCGGGCACGGGCTCTGATCCAGATGGCGACCGGGGCAGGCAAGACCTTCACCGCCGTGGCGCAGACCTACCGGCTCCTCAAGCATGCCAAGGCACGTCGGATCCTGTTCCTCGTCGACCGCAACAACCTGGGCAAGCAGGCCTACGACGAGTTCCGGAAGTTCACGACGCCGGACGACGGCCGCAAGCTCTCCGACATCTACAACATCAACCGTCTTGGCGCGGCCGGGCTCCAGGACACCTCGTCGGTGGTCATCTGCACGATCCAGAAGATGTACTCGCTGCTGCGTGGCGAAGCCCTCGCGGACGACGACCAGGCTGACGAGGCCGAGGACAGCCTTGCCTACGAGGATCCGTATGCAACCGACCAACCCATCGAGGTCTCCTACAACCCGCAGGTCCCGATCGAGGCCTTCGACCTGATCATCGTCGACGAGTGCCACCGTTCCATCTACGGACTGTGGCGGGGTGTGCTGGAGTACTTCGACGCCCACCTGGTCGGCCTGACCGCCACCCCCACGCTGCAGACCCTCGGTTTCTTCGGCCGCAACCTGGTCTCCGAGTACACCTATCCGCAGGCGGTCGCGGACGGTGTGAACGTCGACTTCGACGTCGTCCGGATGCGGACCGACCTGCGAGAGAACGGCGCCGCGACGATCGAGTCGGGCACGACGGTACGGGTCAAGGACCGGAAGACGCGACGGCAGCGCTACCAGGAACTGGACGACGACTTCACCTACACGACCCGGCAGATCGGCCGTTCGGTGGTCACGCTCGACGAGATTCGAGCCGTGCTCACCGCCTACCGCGACAACTGGCGACGCTGGTTCCCCGGCCGCAACGAGCTACCGAAGACTCTGATCTTCGCCGTCGGCGAGGACCACGCCGAGGACGTCCTCGCCCAGGTCAAAGAGGTCTTCGGACGCGGAGACGACTTCGCGAAGAAGATCACGTACAAGAGTCGCCAGGCCGGCGAGGACCCCGACGAGCTGATCCGGGCCCTGCGGACCTCGCCTCGCCTGCGGATCGCCGTGACAGTCGACATGATCGCGACCGGTACGGACGTCAAGGCGCTGGAGTGCGTGATCTTTCTGCGCGAGGTGCGCAGCGCCGTGCTGTTCGAGCAGATGAAGGGACGCGGCGCCCGGACCATCGACGCGACGGAGCTCCAGGAGGTCACACCGGACGCTGACGGCTCGGTGCGCAAGGACCGCTTCGTGCTGATAGACGCGGTGGGCGTGACAGACTCCCCGTTGGTCGACGCGAAACCGTTGGTTCCGGCCGGCGAACGGCAGGTCTCGCTGGCGAAGCTGCTAGACAAGGCCGGTACGAAGTCGATCAGTGCAAGTGAGGCCGAGATCCTGGCCGGACGGCTGGCGCGGCTCAACCAGCAGCTGACAGAGGAGGAGCGTGACCAGTTGACCCGGGCTTCGGGCGGGCGGACCCTGTCCGAGATCGCGGGCGCCATCGTCACGGCAGTTGATCCGGACCGACAGGAGCAGGCGCTGGAGGACGGCGGGCAGGCGGCAGCCAGGCGCCTCATCGAGGACGCGATCGCCCCGCTGACCGAGCACCCTGAACTGCGGCGGCACATCATCGAGATCCGACGCGACAAGGACTACCTGTTCGACGAGGTCACGGCCGTCGAGGTGACGGCCGTGGACGAGATCCCGAGAGAGGTGCGGGCCCGCGAGCAGATCGACCGCTGGAGCCGGCTCCTGAAGGAGCAGCGCGACCGCATCGCGGCCGTCGAGATCGCCCTCTCCAGCCCACGATCGGTGTCACCCGCGGAGGCGTACGCAGCGCTCAAGGAACTGGAACTGGAGATCCGTCGTCCGCAGTACGCGTGGACCCCGCAAGTGCTGTGGACGTACTACGAGGATCTGGGCGCCGGAGTCCACGCCCGCACCCGCGAGGCGGGCGTCCCCGACCTGATCTCCTTGATCCGGTATGAGTTGGGCGCGGACGACGAACTGCGGCCCTACCGGGCCACAGTCGAGGAGCGGTTCGAGGGTTGGCTACTCAGGCAGCAGCAGGCGGGGGCGGCCTTCTCGGAGGAGCAGCTGTGGTGGCTGCGATCAATCCGGGACGTGGTGGCGAGCGATGTCGGCATCAGCCCGACCGAATTTAACGCCGAGCCCTTCAAGGGGAAGGGTGGTGGGCGAGGATTAATGTCCGCCTTTCCCGGACAGGACGTCCGGTCTTTGCTGCATGAGTTGAATAGAGATCTGGCTTGAGCGGCTTGAGTAACGCGAAGCTTCCTGCGGGATGGATTCAAGCTAGCCTTCGTGAGGTCCTGCTGCGGATCGAGGCCGGGAAATCTTTTGCCTGTGAACCTCGTCCAGCCGAGCCTGGCGAGTGGGGAATCATCAAAGTCAGCGCCATGACCTGGGGAAAGTTCGACGAGGCCGAGAACAAGGCTCTCCCGGCCGAGCGTGTACCCAACCCCGCATACGAGATCCATACAGGCGATATTCTTGTGAGTCGGGCGAATACCCAAGCATACGTTGGCGCACCTGTCCTCGTCGGCCAGTGTCGTCCGCACCTTCTGTTGTCAGACAAGAGCCTTCGCCTCGTCCCCGACGGCAGCGTTGATAAGAAATGGCTGACTTACATCCTGTCATCGCCAGAGGCGAGAAAATATATCTCAAATAGGGCGACAGGAACCAAGGACTCCATGCGCAATATTTCGCAGCAGGCACTGCTAGATATGCCGCTCGGAATCCCTCCGCTCGCGGAACAGCACCGCATCGTTGAGGCCCTCGACGACCACCTCTCCCACCTCGACGCTGCCGTCCGCGAACTGAAAGGTACACTCAGGAAAATCTCTACCTTCCGCAAATCGACTCTCCTTCGGCTGGTACCTGAGGTTCCGCCCAGCACTTGGTACTTGACCACAATCGGGGAGGCTGGCACTATTGAACTCGGTCGCCAACGTCATCCCGATTGGCATCATGGCCCGGAAATGCGTCCCTACCTACGCGTTGCCAACGTCTTTGAGGACCGCATTGATACCTCGGACGTCATGGAGATGGACTTCTCTGGCGTATTCGAAAAGTACCGACTTAAGCCGGGTGATGTACTTCTCAATGAAGGTCAGAGCCCACACCTCGTGGGTCGTCCCGCCATTTATCGCGGCACTCCACCGAACGTCGCATATACGAATAGCATTCTCCGATTCCGCTGCCGCCACGACGTGCTCCCAGAGTGGGCACTGATGGTCTTTCGCCGCCATATGCATGCACGTCGCTTCATGCGCGAGGTACGCATTACCACGAATATTGCTCACCTTTCAGCAAAGCGACTGAAAAGCGTGGAGTTCCCCATCCCCTCACTCGAAGAGCAGAAGCGGCTTATTCAAGCCTGCGACGAAACGATGAGCAATTCAGATGCGCTGGAGCGTGCGGTAGAGAGCAACCTGGCCCGCGCGAAACACCTTCGCAATTCACTCCTGAACCATGCTTTCAGTGGAAAGCTCGTCCCCCAGGACGTCGCCGACGAGCCTGCGTCCGTTCTCCTCCACAGCATCCGCGCCGAACGCGAGGATCAGTGTCGGAAGGGCAGGGGCGCCCCTCGTCGCTCCCGAAATTCCGCGGCTGCCGTGGGCGGGCCACCGCTGCCCTTTGCGACCATGACTCCCGCCCTCACCAACGCCGTACAGCAGGAGCTTTCGCTGTGACCTCCGCAGCCCCCGCCCAGGCTCACGCCAAGACCAGCACCCTGGTCGCCAAGCTCTGGAACTACTGCAACGTTCTTCGCGACAATGGGCTTTCTACGATCGAGTATGTGGAGCAGCTCTCGTACCTGCTCTTCCTCAAGATGGCCGACGAGATTGCCGACGACCCGTTCACCGAGAAGGACGCCAGGAGGGTCGTACCGGCACCGTATGACTGGAAGTCGCTCGTCCGCCTCAAAGGCATCGACCTCGAAGTCCACTATCGCAGGACACTCGAAATGCTCGCGAGGAACCCCGGAACCACCCTCGGAACAATCTTCGCCAAGTCGCAGAACCGCATCACTGAGCCCGCCCTCCTCGAGAAGCTTGTCGTCGATCTAATCGGCAAAGAGGAATGGACCATCCAGGGGACGGACCTCAAGGGCGACGCCTACGAGGGACTGCTCGCAAAGGGCGCCGAGGACACCAAGACCGGCGCGGGCCAGTACTTCACGCCCCGGGCGCTCATCGATGCCATGGTCGACGTAATGCAGCCGGGTCCCAAGGACACGATCACCGATCCCGCCTGCGGTACCGGCGGCTTTCTGATCGCCGCGCACCACTACATCCGCGAGAACCACATGCAGGATCTCTCGCGTGAGGAGCGCCTCGCGCTCGGTGCCGGCAAGATCTGGGGAAACGAGCTGGTCACCGGCACCGCCCGCCTCGCCGCGATGAACATGCTGCTGCACGGTATCGGTGATGCCGACGGCCCTTCCCTCATAACCGTGGGCGACGCGCTCGCCGAACAGCCCTCTCAGCACGCGTCCCTTGTCCTCGCCAACCCGCCCTTCGGCAAGAAGTCCGCGATCACCATCGTCGGTACGGACGGCAGAGCCGAGAGAGAGGACATCTCCTACGAGCGGGACGACTTCCGTGCCACCACAACCAACAAGCAGCTCAACTTCCTTCAGCACATCATGTCGCTGCTGAGGATGGAAGGCAGGGCAGCTGTGGTCCTCCCGGACAACGTGCTCTTCGAGGGCGGTGCGGGTGAGAAGGTGCGACGTCGGCTCCTCGACTACTTCGACCTGCATACCATCCTGCGCCTGCCCACCGGTATCTTCTACGCGGGCGGTGTCAAGGCCAACGTCCTGTTCTTCGAGAAGAGGCAGCCCCGCAGCGGAGGCGTTCCTAACACCTCGAAGCTCTGGGTCTACGACTTCCGTACCGCCAAGCACTTCACCCTCAAGCAGCACCCACTGCGCCGCGCGGATCTGGAAGAGTTCGTGGAGGCGTACCTGCCCGGTAAGCCTCGCGACGAGCGCGTGGAGTCGGAGCGCTTCAAGTCCTTCGACTATGCCGAACTCGTTGCCCGGGACAAGGTCAACCTGGACATCACTTGGATGAAGGACCCGGCACTCGACGACGCCGACAGCCTGCTGGCACCCGAGGTGATCGCCCAGGAGATTGTCGAGGATCTGCAGGCTGCGTTGAGCGAGTTCGCCGCCGTCGCGGAGGCGCTCGGTGGTGAGGTCGCGGCCGACGCCGACGTGAGTCAGCCGTCTGACCTCGACTGATACGAAGCGGCTTGACCCGGCGTCGCCTCACGGAAACTATTGACGTCGATCAATCAGTGAGACGAGGGCGCTGATGCCAGTTCCGTATCCACAGACACGCGAGTTCGAGGCGTTCAGGAGGAACATCGAGTACGCGAGGAAGATGGTCGGCGCCGGGCGAAGCCTGGCGACCTTCCAGTCTCCCGTCTTCGACATCGGCGACTTCTACCGTGCGGCGTGGGTACAGGCGGTCAGCGCCATCGACCACTGGTTCCACGAGGAACTGTACCGACGTGTAGCCGAACTGGCTGGCCAGGACAGCCCCGGGATGCCGTACCAGCTCACCAGGTTCGAGCTGCCGCTACAGAAGGTCGAGGAGGTGCGACGCGGCACCTCCACGCTCACGGACGCCGTCTCGGATCACGTCAGGACGAAGTGGGCGAACGCCTCCCTCCAGAACCCCCGCAAGATCAGCGAAGCGCTGAAGCTGGTGACGGAGGAGAACATCTGGGCCAAGGCCGCCGCGCAGATCAACGAGTGGAACCACGGCCGCACGGCGATGACCGACCAGGCACTGAAGAAACAGTACACAACCATCACCGAGCGGCGCAACAAGATCGCCCATGACGCGGATCTCGTCGACGGCGATCTGGAGAAGCGCCGCGACATCACCGACGCGGATGTCACAGACGCTATCGACTGGCTTGAGCGAATCGCCCGTGCGATCGCAACGGTCCTCGGGTAGCGATCATCTTGTCTTCAGCGCGTTCGCATTGCCGGCGTAGCCCTCACGCCTGATCTTCGCATGTGTCGGTGCGACAGACACGATCGGGCCGTTGAACCTGCAGGTTCAGGTTCGCATTACTGTAATGCTGGTTGGGTGCACCAGTGATCGTCTACGAACCACCTACCAGCACAAACGCGCCAAAGACGCGACCTTGGCGCATCCGGGTGTCGACTATCCAGGCCGTTGACCTGCACGTTTAGGTTCGATCCCTGTTGGGCCAGAAATCAATCCAAAATATCCGAAGTCGCCCACCTGAGCGGCGGAGCCGAACGCCCTGTCCGCGTCACTCGACCTGTCTGGGCCGGACGGGTCCGGGCAGGCCAGGCCGGGCCTTGCGACGGATCCGGGGCCGGTGGCGATGATTACCTCACCAGGTGTGACTCCCCTCGTTCGGAGCGCCGCAGCCGCCGTGACGCGCCGTCTTCTACGTCTACGGCCCCACCGCCACCCGCCGTCGGATATGAGAGGACAATCACGGGCGTGACCGAGCCAGCGATCAGTCATCCCGCCGGAGTCATCGAGCACAACGGCATGCTCTGGAAGCCGGAACCGGACGCCACGGCCACAGCCGACGAGTTCATCGCCGCCCAGGCGCTGTACCTCGCGATTCATAAAGACAAACGCTGGAACCCCTGGGTCGCCGAGGACCGCGCAGACGATCTCGACCGGGCCATGGCCGTGATGGATCAGTGGACACGGGCCGAATCCGACTTCCACCAGCAGACCGAGGAGGAATGGCAGGCCCAGTGGGACGCGAAGTGCGCGGAGCGGGCGCGCACCCGCGAGCAGGAACGGGCCGCCGAAGAGGCACTCCGCCAGGAGCGGAAGCGGCAGTTCGACCCGCAGCGGGCGCAGGCGCGGCTGGCTCTGCTCGAGGACCAGAGCATCCTGGACCGCACTCTCGAGGAACTGGCCGAGTGGCGCGACGGGACCCGGTTCCCTGCCTGTAGCCCTGCCCGACGCGACACCGAGATCACCGGCCTGGAGAACAAGGCCGCCAAGATGCGCATCGAGGTCGAGCGTCTTCAGAGAATCGTCGAGGACCCCGAGGCGGTCATCGCCGAGCACGGCCGGCTGCCCTGCGACCGCCGCGAGATCTCACTGGTCTACTTCGTTATCGACCGGGAGCGCACCGTCCGGGAGCTGCGAGTGAAGGTTCCCGAGCTCCAGGCTGCGATCAAGGCCTCGAAGGACAGGAACGAGCGGGCGTCCCTTCGCGCCGACCTGAGCCTGGCCACGCACAAGTTGGACAAGCTACTCGCCATCCCGCCGCTGACGGCTGACGACATGTGCTCAGAATGTCCCACGCCGGCGGCGCGGCACGGCTGGGTGACCAGCACGACGATGGACGGTCCCTGCCCCGCCTGGCCCGGCTGGGCCGCCAGAATCCAGCGTGCCCGCGAGATGATCCTCGCGGCATCCCCCAACAAGCCGACGCCGTCCCCGACACCGAAGCCGAAGCCCATCGCGGTCGTTCCTTCGGGCCTCCCGATCGCCGAGGTGATCCGACGCTTAACCGAGATCCAGCAATCCCACCCCAACGCCGAAGTCCGCCGTGGCCACGCCAACCGGTGGGAGATCTGGCCAGCCAAGGTCACTCTTGCCAGCCAGGACAGCAGATCCGAATGAGGCCCTTCCACGATCAGTGGACTCGCCTCGACGGCCGAGCGAGAGTAGGGATACGGCAGGACCACTTGTTCACCGGTGGCGATGTTGAAATGGTCGGGGCATGCGGCCCCGGGACCCGCCGACTGACCGGCAGCTCCTTCTGCTGCGACGCATCCACGGCGGCGATGACCTCAGCGGCCCGGACGGGTCAGCCAGCGGACGTCGGCATCTACTACCTAGAGCATGGCCAGCACCCGGACCATCCCGACCGTCGGACACCGTCGACGCCACCTGCGCCGCGGATTAGTCCCGCCGTGGCGGTGTCGCTCAGCCGGCCCGGGCCGCCCCAGCCTTCGGATGGGTCCGGCATCGAGGAAGCCCAGCGACTCGTCGAAAAACTGCGGCGCGAAGGCGGAACGCTACCAGATCGACGATCCTGACGACGAGACCCGGCGCACGATCGACTCCGCCAAACGCCACAGGCTCGTCCCGGAGGGCCACCACCTCCGCCACACCGGCCGCGATCGCGGCAACCGGATCATCCGCCTGTCCGACGACACCGACTGGAACCGGATACGGCTCCACACTCGCCCGCGACGCCGTACCCCAATGGCGGAGCCGCCAGAGACGGCGGATCTGGGGTGTCCGGGTTGACGCTGGTTGACCAGGCGCTCAAGGCCGGGGGCGTGCTGCGGATCGAGAACCTACCAGGGTCGCAACCGCGGCGACCTGGTGATCGAACTGGTCGACAAGCCAGACCAGGGGCCTCCTCCTCCGATCCCGAACACCGCCGGCCTCGGCCTTCCGCTACTGGCGCACCTGGCCGCGCACCCGCGTCTGCTCGACGTCTCGGAGAGGACACGGGACAGGGCGATGCAACTGGTGCAGGCGTTCGTCGTAGTCGCTGAGGATCAGGGTCCGATCGCCGTGTAGCCCCACGATGGCGGGATAGTCGCCTGCGGGGACGGCGCGCTACACGCGGGCGGTGATGGTACCGGCCAAGACCCCGGCTTCGCTGTTCATAACCCAGCCTCCCGAAGTGGCAATCTTCAACAAAAATCTACGCTGGCCAATAAAATCACAATAGATGCCCACACGATTGTGGACGCTGCACGATCCGTGCGCCATCAATTGCAGACAGTGATGAAAGGTAGTCGGACCGGGGGGCTGATGGCAATCGAGTTGCCGACGAAGGGTCGACAGGTTCGACTCGAAGGCACGCTGATGACCGTCCGCGATGCCGAATGGGCGGACGACGGCGCCATCGAGTTGTTAGTGCTCGATGCGAACGGCCAACCGCGCCGCATCCTGCTGTCAGAGCAGGAGTTGGCGGCGGGACTGGTGCCGGTCAACGATCGGGGCGGTAACCCACAGCGAGCATTGACAGGACTGTGGGGCCGGTGGATGCAGCACGCGGTGCCGCGAATTCGGTCAGCGGTGTTGGCGACCCGCCCGCTGCGCCCCTACGCCCACCAGGATGACGCCGTCCACGGACACATGCTTGGCCAGCCCCGGCTGCGCTTCTTGTTGGGCGACGAGCCCGGCACAGGTAAGACGATCATGGCTGGGATGTACCTGACGGAGGGGCGCAGGCAGGGGCTCATCCAGGGGCGTTCTGTGATCATCGTACCAGCTCACCTGGTCACGAAGTGGGAGCGGGACTTGCGCCGGCTCTTCGGGGTCGAGGCGCGGCGGATCACCAGGGAGATTGCCGCGGACCCAGCCGATCTCGATCCGCGCTGGGACGTCTGGCTGGTGTCGCTGGACCTGTTCACTCACAACCCGGACGCGCGTCGGAAGGTGGCAGGGGACCGGGCTTCCTGGTCCCTGGCGATCGTCGATGAGGCTCACCGGCTGACGCCCACCAGCCAGTACCTCGCCGCGGGTCGCGAGGTCGCCGCCCGGGCGCATCACCTGCTTCTCCTGACGGCCACGCCGCACCGAGGGAAGGAGCACTACTTCCGCGGGTTGATGAACATGCTCGATCCGACGCTCTACCCGTGGGACACCCGACAGTCCATCTACGAAACCGCCCTGGTCCCGAGCAGGCTGTCGTTCCTGCGACGGATGAAGGAAGAACTCGTCGACCACGACGGGAACTTCCTGTTCCCACCCCGGTTCTCGGAGACAGTCTCCGTCGGCCTGAACAGCCACGAGGCGGCCGCCTACGACGCGGTCATGAAGTACGTCGACACGTTCTACGCCGACACGGCTCCGCTCGCCCGATCGATCTACGGCAAGCGTGCCGCCTCCAGCCTGCACGCGGCGGCGACGACTATCCGCCGCCGCGAGGCCGCGCTCAAGGGCTCCGCTCAGGAACGCGGCACGCTTATCCTTCCCGATGACCTGCTGACTTCCGACGGCCTGGGAGCCGCGGCGGATGATGACGATGCCTGGGCAAGGGCCGAGACAACGGTTGTCTCGGCCCGAACGCGGGATAAGCAGGCCGAGCTCACCCGGGTCGCCGCTGTGCTGGAGATCTTGCATGGCGCAGAGCTGGCGGCCGTGCCCGCGAAGTGGACGGCGATGCTCGAGCGGCTGCGGGAGCGGGAGATCCGGCCGGGGCGCGGGCAGTTGCTGGTCTTCACGGAGTTCACCGACACGGCCCGCTGGTTACGCGACCGATTCGACCAGGCTGGGTTCAGTGTCCGCCTGCTGGACGGCTCGGCCGACTACCGCACGCGAGATTCGTTGCAGGAGGGCTTCCTCGCTGGCGACTTCCAGATACTCGTGTCTACCGACGCCGGCGGGGAGGGCATCGACCTGCAGTCTGCGCAGGTGATGGTCAACTGGGACCTGCCCTGGTCGATGGTGCGGTTGGAGCAGCGCATGGGCCGGCTGCACCGGGTGGGCCAACGCCTTTCCGTCTATGTCTTCCACCTGGTCGCGCCGCATACCCGCGAAGGCCGGGTCCAGGAGGTGATGCTGTCCAACATCGCGACGGCCGCCGCAGCACTGGACGGGAAGATCTACGACCTGCTCGACGCGACGGCCGCTCGGGCCGGGTTCGACTGGGGCCGGGCGATGGTCGACGCGCAGGCGGGACGAGTTGTCGCCATTCCTCAGCCGGAGGCGCTGGTCGCGACCGCGCGCGCACTCGTCCGCGAAGAGCGCTCTCTGAGCTCGCCAGCCAACGTTGCTGACGCGCTCGAGCGGTTCGCCATAGACCGTCTGGAGGCGATCAACCCGGTGATCGTCGACGCGATGGTCGACCAGCTCGCCCGCAGCGACGGCTGGGCCATCGGCCCCGGCCCGGCAAAGGGCATCCGACTGATTACCGCGGTCGGTGGGCGGCTGCTTCCAGCGGCACTTGGCGGCGCGGGTCAGGCGTATGTCGCCGCGGACGGCGCCTCGGTCCGGCAGGCGATCAATGGTGGAGCGACCGAACTGGATGACGTCGTCGTCCTCGGACCCACCGAGGAGGCGTTCCACCGGCTGGTCGCTTACGCGCTCGCGATGGGCGAGGCGGACCTGGTGCGGGGCGCACCGCTCATCGACGACGCATCCCTGACGTCCTACGTGCTAGCGCTGTTCGACGCAGACATCCAGTTGCATGACGGCGCCACCCGCGCCACCCGCAAGGCGCCGCAGCTCATCCGCTGCTCGGCCGGGCAGGCGCTGCCAGTTGCGTGGGAGTCGCTCATGACCTTACGCGCTCCGACAGCCGAGGATTCGGTGCCGACAGGTCCGGCGGCGCTGCCGCCCGCGACCCGCCACGATGCGACCGAGGCCGCCAAGACCGAGTTGCGCGTTCAGGTCGCCTCGCTGGTAGCTGAGCGCCAGAGGTGGATCGGTCGGGCCAAGGCGCAGTTGGACACGACCCAGTACCGGTTCGAGGAGTCGATCGCCGACCGACCGGTCGTTGAGCGCCGTCAGCTCCTCGCTGAGTTCGACGCGGTGAAGGCCCAGCGGCTTGCGGTCCTGGAGGACATCGCGCAGGTGCCGGCCAGCGCAGTCCGCCTTGTCGGCTGGGTCGCGGTCGCTGGCGGTGCACGGGCCGACCAGCTCGGCTACGACCCGGATTCCGAGTTGCTCGCGATCGCGACGATCGTCGCCGAGTTGGAGCGGCTCGGCTATGACGTCGACGATCGGCAGACCGCCAAGGTCGGCTACGACCTATACGCCCGGCATCGCAGCACCCGCGAGCAGCGGCTCATCGAGGTCAAAGGCCTTCAGGGCCCGCTGCGCGCCGTGTGGCTGGAGCCGCACGAGTGGGCGCAGGCCCAGCAACGCGGAGCCGAGTACTGGCTGTACGTCGTCGATTCCTGCGCCACGGCCCCGGTGGTCCGGCTGCGCCAGCGCGACCCCGCGGCAGTGCTCGGCGGCCCGCGGCGGATCGAGCGCTTCCAGATTCCGTTGTCCGAACTCAACCGGCTGATCGGAGCCCAGGGATGACCCTCCAGCTCGACGCCCCCGCCCCGGCGCCGGGTGGTGAGCCGAGACCGCCGGCCACGACGGGAAATTCGGCGGCCCGCTTGATCGACGTGTGGTTCCCGTGCCGCGAGGTCGATCAGGCGGTCGGCACGGCGCGAGGGTCAGGCCGGAGCGAGAAGGCGCTGTTCACCTGGTTTGCCTCCCGGCCGATTGCGCAGGCCCGAGCCGCCGTGTTGTGCTCGCTGCTGCCCGACACGGCCCAGAACCGGGCCGACATCAGGGCTGTCGTGCTTGGCGGCGACCCTCTCGCGTTCGGCCGGCTGCGCGACCGCATCGCGGTGCAGTACGAGCCGAAGCCGCCCGTCGTGCTGGACGTCTTCTCCGGCCGGGGCATCATCCCGCTCGAGGCCGCGCGCGCTGGCGCGACGGCGGTGGGCACCGACCTCTCCCCGGTGGCGACGCTAGGCGGTCGGCTGCTCGCCGACTTCCCTATGGGAGACTGGTCCACCGAACCCACACTGCCCTATGTACCGCCTGATACCTCGAACGAGTCTGAGGAAAACGCGCCCGCGCCGGTCCGGCGTCGTCCCCGCAGGTCAGCATCGGCCCAGGGCACGTTCGAGCACATGGGGTCCGAGAAAGCCGAGCCAAGGTTGCTCGCGGATGTTCGCGTCGTCCTTGCTGAGATCGGCCGACGGGTCGCCGCCAAGGTCGCGGACCTCTACCCGGGGAATCCCGAGCGGAACGGCGAGACGCCATGGGCCTACCTGTGGGCGGTGACCATCCCGTGCGACAGCTGCAGCCGGCGCTTTCCTCTCGTCGGCTCGATGGTCCTGCGTCATCCTTACCGCCGGACTTCGGATGAGGGCCAGTCGCTCCGGCTCCGTTTCGACAGGGACTCATTTTTCCCGGAGGTGCAGTCTGGCCCGCCCGACCAGGAACCGGTCTTCACCGCGGCTGTCGGCCGGCGTGGGAAGTCTGCCCGCTGTCCCTTTCCCCGCTGCGGCCGCGTTCACAGCCTCGACGTGGTGAAGGCCAAGGGCTTCGCCGGCCAGTACCAGGACGCTCTGCTCGCCGTCGCCGAGACGGACCACGAAACCAATCAGAAGATCTTCCGGATCCCGAGGCCAGACGAGACTGCCGCCGCGCGCAGCGCCGCCCCGTCCTCACTACCAGACATTCTGGGGCTCGCGGCGGTGCCGGACGAGCTCATACCGGCGGGGAATAAGGACAATGTCCGCGCCAGCGGGTATGGCTACCAGAGCTACGGGTCGCTGTTCAATCCCCGTCAGTCGGTGCTGCTCGCGACGACGGTGCAGACGATCATCGAGATACACGACGAGCTCGCCGGCCTCGTCAGTCAGGACTATGCGGGGGCGCTCACCACCTACGCGGCTAGCAACGTCATGCGCCAGATCAAGACCAGTACCCGAGGAGCCGGGAGCCGTCCCCACGGGAACCCCTCAGGTACCGAACAAAACCGCGTGCAGGTCGACCACATCTTCTCGTCCCAGTCTGTCGTTAAACACCAGTTCGACTATCTCGAGGTGGGGTCCGGCGCAGGGCCCGGCACGTGGGCCTCGGTGTCCACGAGCCTCGCCAATGCCCTCAGGAAGGTTCTCGAGGACAACCAGGTTGGTGGCCGGCCGGCCCGGTTCCGCCGGGAATCGGCCACCACGCTCCCGTTCCGTGATGGCACCGTCGACGCCCTCGTGACCGACCCGCCGTACTACGACATGATCGCGTATGCAGACTCGTCGGATCTCTTCCACGCCTGGTTCAAGCGTGCTCTGCGCGCCACGGTGCCCGACCTCTTTGACAGTTCCTTCGACGGCGCCGACGGTCTGCAAGATAAGACTGACGAGATCATCGTCAAGGGGCGGGGTGCGAAGGGCGCCGGCGACCACCGCAGCGACGAGGCCCGTTACGAACGACTACTCGCCCAATCCTTCGACGAGGCGCGCCGCGTCCTCAAGGCCGACGGGCACCTTACCGTCATCTACGGCCATGCCGACCCGGAAGCCTGGAAACGGCTGCTGTCCGCATTGGCCACGGCCGGGTTTGTCGTTACCTCCTCCTGGCCGTCCCGCACCGAGACGGCGGTGACGGGAGTCGCGACCATCAGTGTCACTGTCTCGATCGGTGCTCGGGTCGCCCCGCCGCACCGGCCAATTGGCCTCGCGGCGCAGGTCGACGCCGAGGTTGTCACCCAGGTGAAGCAGCTCTGCCGTGGTTGGGACCGGGACGGCCTGGCACTTGACGACCAGCTGATGGCCTCCTACGGCGCCGCTCTGCAAATCGTCGGCCGGCACAGCAAGGTGCTCACTCCCGACGGCAAGGAGACCACGCTCGACCACTACATGAGCCTCTCCCGGCGGGCCGTGCGCGACGCCGTCGCGCTGCGGCTCGACGAGCAGCCGCTGGAGACCTTCGACCCGCACACCCGACTGGCGATCTTCTGGCACGTTGTCCACGGTCGGCAGAACGTCCCCCGGGGCGAGGCCAGGTTCTTCGCGCAGTCCGATGGCCTTCGCCTGGAGGACCTGCGCGGCCCGATCCTCGCCGAAACGAGGGCGGGTTACCGGCTCCGGCACGACGCTCCCGGGCCCATCGGCCCAGCGTCAAGCGCTTACGAGGTTGTCCGCGGCATGGCCGCTGCCTGGCCGTCAGGCACCGACGCCGTCGCGGCCTGCCTGGCTGCGTCCCAGCGGCCGGTGACGGACGCGCATGTGTGGGCGCTCGTCGACTGGCTCACCACCAAGCTGCCGCCGTCCGACCCGGTCGCGGTTGCGCTCGCCGCGATCAAGCGCAACCACGGTTCAGTCCAGGCGGTCGCTGCCCAGACTGTGCCGCCGGAGCCGGCCTCCCAGTCAAGCCTGTTCGAGGAGAAGCCGTGACCCCGTACGGCGCCCATTGGGCGGACGTCCTGACCCTGCGCGACGAGGTGCGCCGCACTGACGGTTCGGTCGACGAACTGCAGATGAGCCTCGCCAAGGCCGCCTACCAGACGGTGCCCGTCCCCTACGCCCGCTGCGACTACTACACGGACATCACCCAGCCGACCCCGCTGCTCGTTGACTTTTTCGCCCAGGTTGGCCGACGGCTTGGTACCGGCGGCTCGGCCGCGCGGGCCTGCTTCCACCTCGACCAGGGCATGGGCGGCGGGAAAAGCCACGCCCTCGTCGGCCTTTGGCACATGATCACAAGCCCGGAGGTGTTCTTGGCCTCCGAACTCGGTCAGGCTGTCACCGCCGAGGCCGCGGCGGGCGGGGCGGCTCTGGACCTGGACACGGTCATCCCCGCAGTCCTCATAGGTGACTCCATGTCTCCGGGCAGGACCGACCCGCGCTTCGGCCCTGCCACAGACCTTTTCGGACGGCTGCTCTGGCTGATGTTCGCCGGCCATCCGGACCGCATGGGTCGCTGGCGGCACTATGTCGACCTCGGCGCGAACAAGGCCACGCTGCAGGCGGCCTTCGCCGAGGCTGCCCAGCCTGTGTTAATCATCATCGATGAGCTGATGGACTACGCGATGCAGCTCAGCGACGAGACAGCCATCGGTGGGCTGCCCGGGGAACAGGCGTTTCTCAACGCGCTCACCGACGCGGTCGATGACCAGCCGCAGGTAGCCCTGGTCGTCGTCCTGATCCGCAGTGACATGGACGAGAAGGGTTACCGGCCCGCAGCGGCGGATCTGCGGGAATACCTGGCGCCCAGGCTGGTACGCAACGGCACGACCGTCACCGTCACCGAGCCCGCGGACTTCGCCGAGATCATCCGAAGGCGTCTGTTCGAGCGGGCCAACCCCGAGCCAGCCGCACGGGCCGTCGCCGGCGCTTATCTCGCCGCCGCGGACGAGGCGTGGACCACTCAGGTCTACGGGAGGCTCGGTGCCGGCCGCACGTTGGGCCAGCTCCCCGAGAGGACTGTCGGAACCTATCCCTTCCACCCCGACCTGTTCGACCTGGTCACTAAGGAGTGGTCCAAGGTCCAGGCCTTCCAGCGGGTCCGGTCCACCGTCGCCATCTTCGCGAAGACTGCGCTGCACTGGGCCACCCAGCACGAAGCCGGCAGGTACGCACCTGACCTGATCGGCCCCGGCGACCTTCCCCTGCATACGAACGCGCTCGGCGAACTGCTCTCCTCGGGCGTGCTCGCCGGGAGCGCCCGCGCCGTCCAAGGCTTCCGGGCAGTCGCAAGCACCGACATCATCCGGTCCGGAGGCGGCGACGGCACGGCCTTCAGGCTCGACGTGACGCTCGCTTCAGACGGCGTCTCCGCAGGGCAGCCAACGCCTGCCCTGCGAATGGCCACCGCCTGCTTCATCTACAGCCTTGTCCCCCGCGCCTCTGCCGAACGCGGCGCTACCAAGGCGGAACTGGTCGCCGCACTCTCCGGGCCAGGCGTGCCCTTCACGGGCGCCGAGGAGGCGTTCAACGCCCTCATCGCCGGACCGGTCCGCGGCGGGCTTGGCGCGCTGGAACGGACGAAGCCCGCCGGCGGCAGAGGCGCCGAGCGCTTCTACCTGTCGATCAAACAGACGCTGAACATGTACCACGCGAACGCGATGACCATGGTCAGCCACGATCAGGCGCTTGAACGCGTCTGGAGCCGAGCCCAGCAACTGGCCGTCAAGGGTGGCTTTCGTGAACCGCTGGCCATCGATCAGTCCACGGATGGCAGAACCGCCGTGGCCGACTGTTTCGCGGACACCGACAGCCAGGAGAACCGCCTCGTCCTCCTCGACCCTCGCCGCTGGACACTCCTCAACGGCAGAGACAGGGCTACCCGTGAGGACCTCGACATCGTCTTCGGCGTGCGGCAGGGACTCAGCTCCACCTATGCGGCCTCCATGGTCGTCGCCCTCGTCAATACCCAGCGCCGGGTCCGTGCCCGGGACCGGGCCCGAGAGCTGCTCGCCTGGGAGTCCGTCGTCACCCAACTGGACCCCGAGGCCGACGACTACACGGAAGCCCGCTCACGGCGCGACGAGAGCCGCGCCAAGCTCGACGCTGATATCAGACGGGCCTATCAGCACTATGCCTATCTCCTTCGCAAGTCCGACGGCCAGGCGGTCGAATACCGGACTGTGCCCGATGGCAAAACCTCACTCTCCGGCCCCGAGGTCTGGGCTGACCTTGTCTCTGCTCACCGCGCGGTCGGCAAGGGATCCCTCTCCGCCGACTACGTTGGCCAGTTGATCCGCGAGGGCGGATTCGACCGGGATCTGACTCCGCGCGAGCTGTTCGCGCTGCCCTACAGCGACCCGAACTGGCCCCTAATCGCCTCCACCGAGGACCTGCGCGCCGCGCTGTTCACTCTCGCGACCGGCCCCGAATGGATGCTCACCGACAGCGACGGCAGTGAGATCCGTCCCGCCACTCCCGGCCAGATCCAACACGGCTCGATGCACCAGTCTTTGCGTCCTCGGCCACTGCCAAAACCCGTGCTGCCTGTGCCCTCAGACCCAGGGCCCGCGAACGTCCGGCTCACCCATGCGCTCTTTCCGCCCGCTGGCGCGGACGGTGTAGATGGCGATCCATCCGTCGGCTCCACCGACGCCCGCGGTGGGTCGGGCGCCGCACCGGGCACGGGATCGGGATCGACGACCTACGAGATCACCAAGCTACGAATGCCTCTGTCCTCTCTCAGCGACGAGTCCCGCCGCGACACGGTCTGGCGTCTTCTCCGCGAGCTCGCTAACCTCGTTGACCCCTCGCGAGCCGGCATCCTCGACGTCCAGATGATCGGCCTCGACATTCAGCTCACAGCCCGCGCTGGCGACACTGCGAAACTCGTCGCCCTCGCACGAGCCCTTCCTAACCTCGCCACCACGGTCCGCGAGGAGGATGGTTTCTAGCACGTTTTGTACTTCCGACGAAACCGATGGAACGCGAGGCGGGCGCGGCCAAACTGCCACGCACCTGGTGCAGGCGCAGCCTTAGTCGATCTTCTTGGCGTTCATGTTGCCGGCGTAGCCGGCCCGGCGGATCTTCGCGTGGGCGGGTTCGATGGACACGGTCGGGCCGTTGACCTGCAGGTTCAGGTTCGCATTAGTGCTGGTTGGGTGCACCACCGTGCTGACCTGCGGCAACGCGGATGCCAGCGCTCCGCCAGGGCGATGCACAGCGCTCCTAGTCGTACCGCCTTTAAAATCATCAGCACACCCCTCAAAGCCGGTTTCCGACGTTTTGTCATTGAATGTCCTGCGTACCATTCAGCGGGGTTTTGGGTGGGGTTGGCTGTGTGGGGTCGCTGGGTGGGGTCTGCCGCCTGGGGTCTGTTCGGGTTTGGGTTGTGTTGGGTGTGGCGGGCTGGGTGCGGTGGGTAAGCTCCGCGGTGTCGGCTGGTTGGGGTCGATGTCGTGCCGTGGGACGGGGGCGTTGATGGCGCGGGTGCTGGTGCTGGTGGATCCGGGTGTGGGTGTGAGCCCGTCGGAGCTGGTGAAGCTGTGGTCGCCTGCTCCTCCGCTCACGGCGGGTGCGGTGGTGGTGGAGGCGGTCCGGGGGCGGGTGATGCTGCCCGGGGTGCTGGAGGTCCTGGTCCTGCCGGTGGCGGTGAATCTGGCGAGCAGCGCCCTGTTCGAGCTGGTCCGCTCGTGGATCGGCCGCGCCCGCGGGTCGGACGAGGTGGCGTTCGAGGTGGTGGAGTCGACCGACGACCAGGGCAACCGGGTCGTCGTCGTCCGTCCGCATCGCACCGGCTGACCCTGGAGGGTTGGCTGTGGGTACGGTGGTTGTCCGGGAGCAGGAACGCCGCTCGGATGGAACGTTCGCGGTCCGGATCGTCTTCGATGACGGCGTCGAGTACGACGTCGACCTCCGCGATCCCGCGGAAGGCCAGGATGAGCGGCTGTTCGCCTGGTATTTCGAGGAGCATCTGCGGTACCCGTTCCTCGACAAGGAAGCCGAACGGGCAGCGAAGAAGCGGATCGAGCAGTACGGGCAGGAGCTGTTCCAGCAGCTGTTCACCGGCCAGGCGCAGTACGACTACCGGCGGATGCGGGAGCGGGGGTTTGACGGCTGCCGGGTGGAGGTAAGCGGGTCGGCGGCGTTCCAGCGACTGCACTGGGAGACCCTGCGGGACCCCGAGCTGCCCTCACCGTTGGCCATCCGCCTGCCGGTGACCCGCCGGGTCGAGCCCCTGTCCAACCGGTTCGAAGCCGCATCCGACCGGGCCACGCTGAACATCCTGGTCGTGACAGCCCGACCCGACGGCCCGGCGGACGTGGGGTTCCGGACCTTGTCCCGGCCGCTCCTGGATGCCCTGCGACAGGCCGCGGTGCCGGTGACGGTGGACCTGGTCCGGCCGGGCACGTGGGACGCCCTGCGCGGCCATCTGGATGCGACCCGGGCGGAGCATGGCGGGGGCTGGTACCACGTCGTGCACTTCGACCTCCACGGCCTGTTCACCGCCCACGACGCGCTCGAAGCAGGACGGGAAGCAGGCCGGTTCTTCCTGCGGCGGCGGTCTGAGGAGTTCGACGGCGAGCAGGGCTTCCTGTTCTTCGAAACCGCCCAGGACGGCAAAGCCGAACCCGTCCCCGCCGCCGACGTCGCCAGCCTGCTCGCAGAGCACCGGGTGCCCGTCGCGGTGCTCTCCGCATGCCAGTCAGCGATGCAGAACGGCGACGAAGCAAGCCTGGCGTTCCAGCTCGTCCAAGCCGGCGTGCCGCTCACGGTAGGCATGGCCTACTCGGTGACCGTGTCCGCGGCGGCACAGGCAATCCCGGCGCTCTACCGGCGGCTGGCGGAGAAGGCCGACCCGGTCGCCGCGGTCCATGCGGCACGACGGCGACTGTTCGACGAACCGGCACGCCACGCCTACTTCAACGAAGAACTCGACCTGGAAGACTGGATGCTGCCAGTCCTCTACCGCCAACGCCCCATCGACCTACGGCTGCGGGAGATGACCGAACCCGAAGCCCAACGCTTCTACACCCGGCAGATCACCGTGGCGGACGAGCCGGCGACCGAGTACGGGTTCGTCGGCCGGGACCTCGACGTCCAAACCGTTGAACGGCGGCTTCTGCTCGACGACAGCCGGAATGAGCTGCTGGTACGGGGGATGGCGGGGGCGGGGAAGTCGACGCTACTAACCCACCTGGGCTGGTGGTGGCAACGCACCGGCCTCGTCGACCACGTATTCCGGTTCAGCTACGAAGACCAGGCCTGGACCGCCGCACAGATCATCCGGGACATCGGGAAACGACTCCTCACCCCCATCGACCAGGCGAAACTCGACGCCCTGTCCGACGACGCCCAGCTGGAACGGATCGCGGGCCTGCTACGGGCACAGCGCCACCTGCTCCTGGTCGACAACGCCGAGTCCATCACCGCAAGCCCGGCATCCATCCCCCACGCCCTCCCAGTGCCTGAGCAGCAGCGGCTACGAACCCTACTCGGCCGGCTCCGCGGCGGCCGGACGCTGGTCCTGATCGGCTCGCGGGAAGCAGAAGAGTGGCTGGCCCCGGGCACGTTCACCAGCAGCGTCTACGAGCTACCCGGACTGGATCCCCAGGCTGCCCGTGACCTGGTCGACCGGATCCTGACCCGCCACGGCGCCACGCATTACAAAGACGATCCCGGGCAGCGGGAAGCCTTGGACGGGATCATCGACCTCCTCGGCGGCTACCCGCTTCCCCTGACCATCGTCCTACCAGCCCTCGCGGAAACCACCCCGACCGCCGTCCTGGACGACCTCAACAGCGGCGGCCAGGAAGCCGGCCCGGTGGGACTGGCCCGGCTCGCCATCGAAGCCAGCCACGGCAAACTCGACCCCGCACTCCAACAATCCCTGCTGCTGCTCGCCCCGTTCGTCGCCACCGCACCCACCGGCCCGCACTTGGAGCGCTATCAGGAGATCCTCACCGAATATCCGGCGGTCGCAGCACTCGGCACCGTGGATCTCGCCGCCGCGGTGGACCATGCGGTTCGGGTGGGTCTCGCCACCGCGCACCCCCAGCTGAGCAACACGGTGCAGCTCCAACCCGTCCTGCCCTACTTCCTCCGCAATCGCATCCGGGACCACCCCGACCTTGCCGCCGCCGCAGCTGACACACACTACCAGTACCACTGCGAACTCGGCGCCACGGCGCACCAGTTATTGACCTCGAACACGGCGCAGGACCGCACCCGGGGCCGGGCTGTGACTGCCACGGTCTACGCGAACCTGCAGGCCGCGGTCACCCACGCCCTGACCACCGCACAACCCGTCCTCCCCGCCCTCGAACCGTTGGAGGAGTACCTCGCCAAGGCCCAGCAGCACCACTCACGCTGGCAGCTCCTCACCCGCGCCATCGACAGCTATCGCACCCCCGACACCGCTGCCAGACAGGGCGAACTCGCCGAGCTTCACCACCTCGCCGGCATCGTCGCGCAGGCGCAGCGTCGGTTCAACGACGCCACCACCCACCTCCAACACGCCCTCGACATCAAGCTGAAGTTCGGAGACGAACACGGCGCCGCGAGCACCTACCACAATCTCGGCGTGGTCGCGCAGGAACAGCGCCGGTTCGACGACGCCACCACCCACTACCAACACGCCCTCGACCTCGACCTGAAGTTCGGAGACGAACACAGCGCCGCGAGCACCTACCACAATCTCGGCATGGTCGCGCAGGAACAGCGCCGGTTCGACGACGCCACCACCCACTACCGCCGCGCCCTCGACCTCCTGCTGAAGTTCGGAGACGAACACAGCGCCGCGCGCACCTACCACAATCTCGGCGTGGTCGCGCAGGAACAGCGCCGATTCGACGACGCCACCACCCACTACCAACACGCCCTCAACCTCGACCTGAAGTTCGAAGACGAACACAGCGCCGCGCGCACCTACCACCATCTCGGCATGGTCGCGCAGGAACAGCGCCGGTTCGACGACGCCACCACCCACTACCGCCGCGCCCTCGACCTCTTCCTGAAGTTCGAAGACGAACACAGCGCCGCGGGCACCTACCACCAGCTCGGCGGGGTCGCGCAGGAACAGCGCCGGTTCGACGACGCCACCACCCACTACCGCCGCGCCCTCGACCTCTTCCTGAAGTTCGGAGACGAACACAGCGCCGCGAGCACCTACCACCAGCTCGGCAGGGTTGCGCAGGAACAGCGCCGGTTCGACGACGCCACCACCCACTACCGCCGCGCCCTCGACCTCGCCAGGAAGACCAGCGATGAACGCCTAGCATCAATCGTGGCCACAACATTGGGGCGATTCCTACTAGAAACCGAGAGGTACGGCGAAGCGGTTGGGGTACTCATCTACGCAGCCGCAAGCTGGCATGAAATGTACGGTATTTGGCCCCCCGAGGATCTCGGCTGGCTGAAACGCGCCCGTCGCCACCTCACCGGCGATGAATACGACACGGCACTTCGCACCCACGCCCCGGAAGATCTTGCGGAAGAAATCAGGGCCGGGATCGACCGAGCCGAGGAACCAGACAACGAGTCGTAACATCACGGCAGGATCGCCTTCCCGCCAGGCGAGGCAGCGCGATCACAGCGACCCGGGCCGGGGGCGGAGACCCGCCACCCCCGGGAAACGATCCCCGGCCGGCCGATGGCGCAGCTCCTGACACGAGCCGCCCGCGGACCTCCTCGCTACCCTCGGTGGCGAAGTCGGCCTCGATGCGCCACCTCATGGGGTCCTCGACGGTCCCCGCCGGGCGGCTTCGGGGCCGCCGGGCTGGGCCTATTAACTTTTGGTCTGTCGTTCGGCGGTGACCTGCGAAAACGCAGGTCAGCACGGTGTAAGTGCCGAATTATCTCCTAAGCGGTAGGCCGCAGGTCCGATTCCTGCCAGGGGCACAAACCCATGCTGACCTGCGACAACGCGGATAACAACGATCTAGCAGGGCGATGCACAGCGTTCCTAGACGTGCCGCCTTTAAAATCATCCGTACACCTTGTAAATTCGGGTTCTGGCGTTTTTCCCATTAATGTCCGGCGCACCGTCGGGCGGGGTTTTTGGTGGGGTCGGCTGTGCGGGGTCGCCGGGCGGGTGGGGTCGTCAGGGGTCTGTGCGGGTTTGGGTTGTGTTGGGTGTGGCGGGCTGGGTGCGGTGGGTAAGCTCCGCGGTGTCGGCTGGTTGGGGTCGATGTCGTGCCGTGGGACGGGGGCGTTGATGGCGCGGGTGCTGGTGCTGGTGGATCCGGGTGTGGGTGTGAGCCCGTCGGAGCTGGTGAAGCTGTGGTCGCCTGCTCCTCCGCTCACGGCGGGTGCGGTGGTGGTGGAGGCGGTCCGGGGGCGGGTGATGCTGCCCGGGGTGCTGGAGGTCCTGGTCCTGCCGGTGGCGGTGAATCTGGCGAGCAGCGCCCTGTTCGAGCTGGTCCGCTCGTGGATCGGCCGCGCCCGCGGGTCGGACGAGGTGGCGTTCGAGGTGGTGGAGTCGACCGACGACCAGGGCAACCGGGTCGTCGTCGTCCGTCCGCATCGCACCGGCTGACCCTGGAGGGTTGGCTGTGGGTACGGTGGTTGTCCGGGAGCAGGAACGCCGCTCGGATGGAACGTTCGCGGTCCGGATCGTCTTCGATGACGGCGTCGAGTACGACGTCGACCTCCGCGATCCCGCGGAAGGCCAGGATGAGCGGCTGTTCGCCTGGTATTTCGAGGAGCATCTGCGGTACCCGTTCCTCGACAAGGAGCTCGAACGAGCTGCGAAGAAGCGGATCGAACAGTACGGGCAGCAGCTGTTCAAGCAGCTGTTCACCGGCCCGGCGCAGTACGACTACCGGCGGATGCGGGAGCAGGGGTTCGACGGCTGCCGGGTGGAGGTGAGCGGGTCAGCGGCGTTCCAGCGACTGCACTGGGAAACCCTGTGGGATCCCGAGCTGCCCTCCCCCTTGGCCGTCCGCCTGCCCGTGACCCGGCGGGTCGAGCCGCTATCCAGCCGGTTCGAAGCCGCATCCGACCGGGCCACGCTGAACATCCTGGTCGTGACAGCCCGGCCCGACGGCCCCTCGGATGTGGGGTTCCGGACCCTGTCCCGACCCCTGCTCGACGCCCTGCGGCAGGCTGCGGTGCCGGTGACGGTGGATCTGGTCCGGCCGGGCACGTGGGACGCCCTGCGTGGCCATCTGGACGCGATTCGGGCGGAGCATGGCGGGGGCTGGTACCACGTCGTGCACTTCGACCTGCACGGCTTGTTCACCGCCCACGACGCGCTCGAAGCCGGCCGGGAAGCGGGCCGGTTCTTCCTGCGGCGGCGCTCTGAGGAGTTCGACGGCGAGCAGGGCTTCCTGTTCTTCGAGACCGCCCAGGACGGCAAAGCCGAACCCATCCCCGCCGCCGACGTCGCCGGCCTGCTGGTGGAGCATCGGGTGCCCGTCGCGGTGCTCTCAGCATGCCAGTCAGCGATGCAGAACGGAGACGAGGCGAGCCTGGCGTTCCGGCTCGTGCAGGCCGGGGTGCCGCTGACGGTGGGCATGGCCTATTCGGTGACGGTGTCCGCGGCGGCGCAGGCGATCCCCGCGTTGTACCGGCGGCTGGCGGAGAAGGCCGATCCGATCGCCGCGGTCCACGCGGCACGACGGCGACTGTTCGACGAGCCGGCACGCCACGCGTACTTCAACGAGGAACTGGACCTGGAAGACTGGATGCTGCCGGTGCTCTACCGGCAACGCCCGGTCGATCTGCGGCTGCGGGAGATGACCGAGCAGGAAGCCCAACGCTTCTACACCCGGCAGGTCACCGTGGCCGACGAGCCGGCGACCGAGTACGGATTCGTCGGCCGAGACCTCGACGTTCAAACCATCGAACGCCGGCTCCTGCTCGACGACACCCACAACCAGCTGTTGGTGCGGGGGATGGCGGGGGCGGGGAAGTCGACGCTACTGACCCATCTGGGCTGGTGGTGGCAACGCACCGGCCTCGTCGACCACGTGTTCCGCTTCAGCTACGAAGACCAGGCCTGGACCGCCGCACAGATCATCCGGGACATCGGGAAACGACTCCTCACCCCCGTCGACCAGGCGAAACTCGACGCCCTGTCAGACGACGCCCAGCTGGAACGGGTCGCAGGCCTGCTGCGGGCGCGGCGGCACCTGCTCGTGGTCGACAACGCCGAATCCATCACCGCAAGCCCAGCATCCATCCCCCACGCCCTCCCCGCAGTCGAACAGCAACGACTACGGACCCTCCTAGGCCGGCTCCGCGGCGGGCGGACACTGGTCCTGATCGGCTCACGCGAAGCCGAACAGTGGCTGGCCCCGGGCACGTTCACCGACAACCTCTACGAGCTACCCGGACTGGACCCCCAGGCCGCCCGTGACCTCGTCGACCGCATCCTCACCCGCCACGACGCCACCCACTACAAAGACGATCCCGAGCAGCGGGAGGCGTTGGACCGGATCATCGACCTCCTCGGCGGCTACCCGCTTCCCCTGACCATCGTCCTGCCCGCCCTCGCGGAAACCACCCCGACCGCCGTCCTGGATGACCTCGACACCGGCAGCCAGGAAGCCGGCCCGGTGGGACTGGCCCGGCTCGCCATCGAAGCCAGCCACGGCAAACTCGACCCCGCACTCCAACAATCCCTGCTCCTGCTCGCCCCGTTCGTCGCCACCGCACCCACCAGCCCACTCCTGGACCGCTATCAGGAGATCCTCACCGGCTACCCGGCGGTCACAGCACTCGGCGCGGTGGACCTCGCCGCCGCCGTGGACCACGCGGTTCGGGTGGGACTCGCCACCGCGCACCCCCAGCTAAGCAACACGGTGCAACTGCAACCCGTCCTGCCCTACTTCCTGCGCAACCGCATCCGCGACCACCCCGACCTCGCCGCCGCCGCAGCCGACGCCCACTACCAATACCACTGCGAACTCGGCGCCACGGCGCAGCAGCTGCTCACCTCGAACACAGCACAGGACCGCACCCTGGGCCGGACCGTGACCGCCACGGTCTACGCGAACCTGCAGGCCGCTGTCACCCACGCCCTGACCACCGCACAACCCGTCCTCCCCACCCTCCGGCCATTGGAGGAGTACCTCGACCAAGCCCAGCAGCACCACCCACGCCAGCAACTCCTCACCCGAGCCATCGACAACTACCCCACCCCCGACACCACCACCAGACAGCACGAACTCGCCCACCTTCACCACCTCACCGGCATCATCGCGCAGGCCCAGCGCCGATTCGACGACGCCACCACCCACCTCCAACACGCCCTCGACCTCAAACTGAAGCACGGAGACGAACACAACGCCGCGACCACCTACGGCCAGCTCGGCAGGGTCGCGCAGGAACAGCGCCGATTCGACGACGCCACCACCCACTACCAACACGCCCTCGACCTCTTCAAGAAGGCCGGAGACGAACACAGCGCCGCGCTCACCTACCACAATCTCGGCGCGGTCGCGCAGGAACAGCGCCGATTCGACGACGCCACCACCCACTACCAACACGCCCTTAACCTCAAACTGAAGGCGGGCGACGAACACGGCGCCGCGAGCACCTACCACCAGCTCGGCACGGTCGCACAGGAACAGCGCCGATTCGACGACGCCACCACCCACCTCCAACACGCCCTCGACCTCCTCCTGAAGTTCGGAGACGAACACAGTGCCGCGAGCACCTACCACCAGCTCGGCACGGTCGCACAGGAACAGCGCCGATTCGACGACGCCACCACCCACTACCAACACGCCCTCGACCTCTCCAAGAAGACCAGAGATCCACGTCTCGCATCAATATCGGCAACAACATTTGGGCGATTCCTTGCAGAAATCGGGAGATACGGCGAGGCGGTAGGAATACTAATCTACGCAGCCGCAAGCTGGCATGAAATGTACGGCGTATGGCCCCCCGAGGACCTTGGCTGGCTGAAACGCGCCCGCCGCCACCTCGCCGGCGACGAATACGACACGGCACTGCGCACCCATGCCCCGGCCGATCTTGCGGAAGAAATCGGGGCCGAGATTGACCGAGCCAAGGAACCAGATAACGAGTCATAGCATCGCGTAAGATCGTCTTTACGACATGCGATCGGGCCGACAGGCCAGACAGCGGCCGTGGACTGGCGATTACTAATACCGCGCCACAATTTTCAGGCTGTGTGAGTACCGTGCTTTTCACAGCGCAGGAAGCAGTGGCCGATCGCCGGCGCGGCGTTGTAGCCGAACTTGCCCATCCGCTCCTCGCCAGCCCCCTGCCAGGTGGCCAAGCGGTTCGCGGCGCTCCAGGCGATGTAGCACGATCGCAGCGACCTGGGCCGCAGCGGACGCCCGCCACCCCCGAGAAGCGATCCCCCGCCCTGGACAGGATGATCGTCACCGGGTGAGGTTGCAGCTCCTGGCAGGATCCGCCCACGGACCGCTTCGCTACCCTCGGTGGCGAAGTCGGCCTCGATGCGCCACCTCGTGGGGTCCTCGGCGGCCGCCGCCGGGCGGCTTCAGGGGCCGCCGGGCTGGGCCTATTAACTTTTGGTCTGTCGTTCGGCGGTGACCTGCGTTTTCGCAGGTCAGCACGGTGTAAGTGCCGAATTATCTCCTAAGCGGTAGGCCGCAGGTCCGATTCCTGCCAGGGGCACTGGTCACCATGACCATCGGTGTGACCTGGGCATACAGCCCGCCAGCCCTCCTGCGCCGCCTAAATTAATGCGAACCTCCTCGGCGTAACCGCTTACATGCGGAGTGTGGCGACCACGGTTGTGGGTCCACACGGTCCGCTCTGGCGCCTATCCATCCGGCAGCCGGATCTCCAGGCTGCTTCATCCGAGGACGGCGGAGCTCGGAACAGCATCGTCGACCTGTCCGCATAGGGGGCATCACAGTGGACGGTGACGAAAAATCGTCGTAGCTGGCGACATACTCCCGCCGGGGGCGTGGGCAGACACGATGTTACGGTTGCCC
>NZ_CASGGV010000309.1:0-43642 GCF_949319125.1 Frankia sp. Hr75.2
GCGCCAACCGTCGTTACTGACGGATGTAGGTCAGAGCCGTGACCGCCACGAGGGAGAGCAGAAGCGGGGCTAATCGACCTGGCCGGCGTCGTCTCATGCGCGCTCCTGATATTTGTGCACGGCAGAGGCCGCTGCCGCGTGTAAAGAGCTTGGCGGGCGCTATGACCCTAATGCCACAGTAGGTGTGCGTCCAGACGATCCAGAAATATTATCTGGCCGTCGACGAGCTTTGTGGCCGCCGTCGCCCGGTCGAACCATCCACGGGCAGCGGTCGGCCAACCGTGGAGGATCGCGAATCCGGAACAGAGGAAGCAGCTGACCGAGCTGTTCACGCAGGTGGCCGGGCGGTTCTTCGCGGATGCTCTCGCCCAGGTCACCACGTTCAAGATCCTGCCGACCAGGCCGAATGAGGAGCCTGGGACGGTCCACGGAACATTCCGCAGCACCGCCGCCCCGGAGACGAGCTCCGTCGCGTTCCGGTGGGTGAAGCAGGCGGACGGGTTGGAGCGCGCGGATTTCGCCATCGAGAGCCTGTGGATCACGACGACCTACCGGCAGCAGTTCGCGCAGGTCATGAATCAGGGATCGACGCCTTCCGAAGGTACTGACGATCCGTCCGGTCCCTACGCTTGGGGACATGACCGACAGCACGATCCCGCGCCAGTCGACTGTTGTCAGTAGACGTCGCGAAGGTAGCGCGCGTCGGCGGTGAGCTGTCGGAGATAGTCGCCGGCCTGTCCGGCGCTCATATCCCCGTGGTTCACCACGACGTCGCGCAGAGCGGTGTCGACGTCCTTGGCCATCCGCGCCGCATCTCCGCACACGTAGACCACGGCGCCCTCGCGCAGCCAGCGCCACAGCCGCGCGCCTCGCTCACGCATACGATCCTGCACGTAGATCTTGGCCCGCTGGTCGCGGGAGAAGGCCGTGTCGAGTCGGGTCAGCAGTCCCGACCGCGCGAACTCGGCAAGCTCATCGCTGTAGTAGAAGTCGGTCGCCTTGCGTTGCTCGCCGAAGAAGAGCCAGTTGCGACCGGTGTGACCGCGGGCCCGGCGCGTGTCCAGGAAGGCGAGGAACGGGGCCAGCCCGGTGCCCGGGCCGATCATGATCATCGGCGTCTCCGGGTCGGACGGTGGGGCGAATCCCGAGGAGCGGGCGACGGCGACCTGTATTGGCGTACCGGCCGGAGCATCGGCGAGGAACGCTGACGCCACGCCGGTGCGTGCCGCGCCCGAGGGTGCGTCGTAGCGCACCACGGACACAAGCGTCCGAATCCGCCGAGGCGAGACCTCAGCCGACGACGAGATCGAGTACCGGCGTTCACGTAGGGGCCTGAGGAGCTCGCACCACTCCTGCGCGGAGGCGTGCGTGCCGGTCTCGGCGATCACATCCACGGTCTGCCGTTCCCACAGCCACCCGTCAAGATCCGCACGGTCGCCGCGCAGCAGACGTTGGAGGTGGCGTGAGCCGCTGCGCTCAGCCACGAAGGCGAGAAACGCGCGGGATGGCTTCGCGATCTCAAGATGGTCGCGTAGGGCGACGGCGAGCTCTGTCTGGCCGAACTGGGGCAGTTCGACGATCGTGTCGCCGCGCAGACCTGTCGTGCTGAGCCATTCGTCGACCAGCTCGGCGCGATTGCTGGGCCGCAGGACGAGGGCGTCACCGGTCTCGTAAGTGAGGTCGCTGTCCCCCAGGTCGATCAGGAACTCGCGAACCTCCTTGGCTGAACCCGCGCCGCTGAGCAGCCGGTTGCCCGCCAGGATCACCCGGTGCGTCTCGCTCACCCGCGGGGCCCGGGACGCGCCCGAGGGCCGCGACACCGTCGGAGGCGCAGGCGCAGGCGCAGGCTCGGGTCTGGCGGGGGAGGCCCCTGCGCGAGCGGCAAGCACCCGGTCGAGCCAGGCCTGGGCCGCCTCGTCGAAATCCGGCTCGCAGTCGACCCGGTCGGCCAGGCGCAGTCCGCCGAGTTCGGCGAGCAGCTCGTCGATGCGCCGGCCGTGGCCGCAGAAGTCGCTGTAGCTGCTGTCACCGAGGGCGATCACGCTGAAGCGGACGTCGTCGAGCGGCATCGAGCGAGCTCGCAGCCTCGCCAGGAATTCGGAGCCGTTGTCGGGGGACTCCCCGTCGCCGAAGGTGCTCGTGACGACCACGAGGTCGGTGCGCGGGGCGATGTGGTCGATCTCGTTGAGGGACACCCTGGTGACGGCGGCGCCGGACTCGGTCAGCCTCGCCTCGGCCTGTTCGGCGACCCGTTCCGCGTTGCCGGTCTGGGAGGCCCAGCCGAGCAGCACCCGGCGCTCGCCTGTCCCCGACGAGATCTCGTGTCCTTCGGCCGGAAGGCGTGACCAGAGACCGGCCAGTACGCCGTTCACCCACAGGGCCGTCCGCGCGGTGACTGGTGCCGACGGCGGGAGCGTGGGTACCGAGGTGAGCGGTCCGCGCGCGAGATCGATGCCCAGACCAGCCACGAAGCCAGCCAGATAGGTGCTCTCGTCGTCGTTCAGCGCCGGGGCGGCCGTCCCGGCGAGCCCGAGCAGTCTCGCGACGGGTGCGGCGGAGGCCACGTCGCCCGCCTGAAGGGCGGAGGCCACGTTGCCCGCCGGAAGTACGTCGTTCGTGACGGTGGGCGGAGGCTGGGCCGTCGTGGGCGTGTGGACGCGCGTGAGCGCGACGGCACTGGCCTTGAACCCGGGCTGCAGGGAGACAGGGTCGACCGCGTCGGAGGTCGTGGCGTTCACCGCGAGGTACTCGCCGAACATGTCGTTCCAGTGGAACGGGGCGAAGCAGTCGCCCGGCTGGACCCGGTCGGTGACGGCGGCGGGCAGGACGGCGCGCCCTCGCCGCGAGGCGACCTCCACCTGGTCCCCTTCGGAGATTCCGAGTGCCGCGGCGTCGTCCGGGTGAATCTCGATGAACGGGGCCGGGTTGAGCTTGTTGAGTCGCCCGACGCGCCCGGTCTTGGTCAGGGTGTGCCACTGGTGCTGGAGGCGGCCCGTGTTGAGGAGATAGGGGTACTGCTCGTCGGGCATCTCCTGTGGGTCGGCGTGCGGCCGCGGCCAGAACTTCGCCCTCCCGGACGGAGTCGGGAACCGTGGGCCGTCGTCGGTCAGGTAACGGATCGGGTTGCGAGCGCCGGCGCCTGGCGGTGCGGGCCACTGCATCGGCCCGTCCCGCAGTCTGTCGTGGGTGATGCCGCGTAGGTCCCATCCGGTCACCGGATTCCACGCCTGACGCAGTTCGTCGAACACTTCCTGCGCACTGTTGTAGGTGAAGTGGTCGGCATATCCCAGACGGGCGGCGATCCCGGCGATGAGCTGCCAGTCGGCGCGTGCCTGGCCGGGCGGGTCCGCCGCGGGCTGGGTGAGGGTGAGATTCCGTTCGGAGTTCACCATCACGCCGGCCGTCTCCGCCCAGACGGCCGCGGGCAGGACGACGTCGGCGTAACCGGTGGTCTCCGTTTCGGTGAAGGCCTCGTGGACGAGGACGAACTCGGCCGTCTCCAGGCCTTCGATGACGGTGCGGCGGTTCGCCACGGTGGCGACCGGGTTGGTGCAGATGATCCATGCTGCCTTGATCGCCCCGGTCGACATCTGCTCGAACATTCCGATCGTGCCGTTGCCGTGGTCCGCGCGGATCGTGTCCGCCGGCAGGCCCCAGAGCTGCTCGATGTGTGCGCGGTCGGCGGGATCCAGGAGCGACCTCTGCCCGGGTAGGCCCGGCCCCATGTAACCCATCTCGCGGCCGCCCATCGCGTTGGGCTGTCCGGTGAGCGAGAACGGCCCGCTCCCGGTGCGGCAGATCGCGCCGGTCGCGAGGTGGAGGTTGATGAGGGTGTTGGTGTTCCAGGTGCCGTGGGTGGACTGGTTGAGTCCCATCGTCCAGCAGCTCATCCAGTTCCCGGCGGCCGCGATGAGTGCCGCGGCGGTGCGCAGGTCGTCCTCCGGGACGCCGGTGATGTCGGCGACGGTGGCCGGATCGTAGCCGGCGAGGAGGTCGGGCATGGCGGCCCAGCCCTCGGTGTGGGAGACGACGAACGACTCGTCGACCGCGCCGGAGGCGTGCAGCAGGTGAAGCAGTCCGTTGAGCAGTGCGATGTCCGTGCCCGGCCGGAGCTGGAGGAACAGATCGGCCTTGTCCGCCGTCGCCGTCCGGCGGGGGTCGACCACGATGAGCTTCGCGCCGGCCCTGACGCGATCCATCATCCGCAGGAACAGGATCGGGTGGCAGTCGGCCATGTTCGCGCCGATGACGAGGAACACGTCGGCGTGGTCGAAGTCGTCGTAGCTGCCGGGGGGAGCGTCCGCTCCGAGGCTGAGCTTGTAGCCCGAGGCGGCGCTGGCCATGCACAGCCGGCTGTTGCACTCCTGGTACTGGGTGCGCAGGAAGCCCTTGGCGAGCTTGGTGATCAGGTATTGCGCCTCGATGCTCAGCTGGCCGGAGGTGTAGATGCCGATGGCGTCCGGGCCGTGTTCGTCGCGCAGCGCCGCGAGGCGGGCGGCGGCGAGGTCGAGCGCCGTGCCGACGTCGACCGGGGCCGGCTCCTCGTCGCGGCCGGCCCGGGCGAGCGCGGTGGTGAGCCGTCCGGGCGCGTTGAGCATTTCGGCTGTGGTCGCGCCCTTGGTGCACAGCCGGCCACGGTTCACCGGATGATCGGGATCCCCTGTGGAACGGACGACCCGCGGGGTGTCCCCACCGCGGTCGACCTCGAGGACGATCCCGCAGCCGACACCGCAGTACGCGCACACGGTGCGGACCCGGTCCAGCGCGACCTTCGTGGTCACCGAAGCACCAGGTGCACTCTGCGGTGTCCTGTGGGTGGGGTGATGGGCGGCGCTGGCACAGGGCGACGGTTCCAGAGCCGGGTTACCCGGACTCGCGTGTCGGGTTGCGGTCGCGCAACCGTCCCCTCACCACGGCGGACGGCGCGTGGCGAGCAATCCGTTTCGGCGAAGTAACCGTGCCGACCGCCCGGGATAACTCGCGGTGGTCAAGGTGGCACCAACCCAGAGCGGAGAGGGGACTGCTTCATGCCCGCAACCCGCCGGAAGCACGTCGTCGTCGTCGGTAACGGTATGGTCGGCCAGCGGTTCGTGGAGACACTGCGGCAACGCGACACCGGGGGCCGGTTCTCGATCACCGTGGTGGGCGAGGAGCCGCGCCGTGCGTACGATCGCGTCGCGCTCTCGTCCTACTTCGACGGAGTGAGCGCCGCCGAACTGGACCTCGTGGCCGCGGGCACCTACGACAGCCCGCACGCGACGCTGCATCTGGACGAGTCCGTCGCGGCGATCGACCGGGCCGCCTCGACCGTCACCACCAGCCGCGGTCGCACCCTCGACTACGACGTCCTCGTGCTGGCCACCGGCTCGTACCCGTTCGTTCCTCCTGTCCCGGGCAGGGACCTCGAAGGCTGCTTCGTCTACCGGACCCTCGACGACCTGGACGCCATCCGCGCCGCTGCCGCGGCCGCGGCCGAACACACGCGTGGCCGCCGGGCCGGGCTGGTCGTCGGCGGTGGGCTGCTCGGGCTCGAGGCGGCGCGGGCGCTGCGCCTGCTCGGCATGAGCCCGCACGTGGTGGAGCTGGCGCCGCGGCTGATGCCGCTGCAGGTGGACGAGCCCGGCGGCGCGGTGCTCCGCCGACTGATCGAGCGCCTCGGCGTCACCGTCCACACGGCGACGTCCGTGGCCGCCGTCGAGCCCAGCGGCGGACGGCTGCTCGCCACCCTGGCCAACGGCACCGAGCTCGACCTGGACGTCGTCGTCTTCTCCGCCGGCATCCGTCCCCGCGACCAGTTGGCGCGTGAGTGTGGCCTTGCTGTCGGGCCGCGCGGCGGCGTCGCGGTGGACGCACGGTGCCGCACGACCGACGAGTCCATCTATGCCATCGGGGAGTGCGCCGTCGTCGACGGTCATGTGTACGGCCTGGTCGCCCCGGGCTACGACATGGCCTCCGTGGTCGCCGAGCAGCTGCTCGGCCGGGACGCCACGTTCACCGGCGCGGACCTGAGCACGAAGCTCAAGCTGCTCGGTGTCGACGTCGCCAGCTTCGGTGACGCCCTCGCGGCCACGGCGGGTGCGCTGGAGGTCCGAGTCGAGAACGCGGTGGAGAACACCTACGCCAAGATCGTCGTCTCCGACGACGCCAGCACGCTGCTCGGCGGCATCCTCGTGGGTGACGCGAGCCGCTATGCGGCACTGCGCCCGCTGGTCGGGCGGCGGCTCCCGGCGGACCCCGTCGCGATGATCGCCCCGACCGGCGGAGTCGACCTCGACGCGGGGGCCCTGCCTCGCGAGGCGCAGATCTGCTCCTGCAACGACGTCTCCAAGGGCGCGATCCTGGACTCGATCGTCGAGCACGGTCTCACCGACGTCGCGGGGATCAAGGCGTGTACGCGGGCCGGCACGACCTGCGGATCCTGCGTGGCCCTGCTCAAGCCACTGCTGGCCGAGGCCGGCGTCGAGGTCGGCACGGGGCTGTGCGAGCACTTCGACGTCACCCGGGCCGAGCTCTTCGAGATCGCCCGCAGTCAACGGATCGGCACCTTCACCGAGCTCGTCCAGCGGCACGGACGTGGCCGCGGCTGCGACACGTGCAAGCCCGCCGTGGCCTCGATCCTGGCCAGCCTGGGGCACGGCTACGTCCTGGACGGAGAACAGGCCGCCCTGCAGGACACCAACGACCACTTCCTCGCGAACCTCCAGAAGAACGGCACCTACTCGGTGGTGCCCCGCGTCCCGGGCGGGGAGATCACGCCGGAGAAGCTGATCGTCATCGGCGAGGTGGCCCGTGACTTCGGTCTCTACGTGAAGATCACCGGAGGGCAGCGCGTCGACCTGTTCGGGGCGCGGGTCGAGCAGCTGCCGCTGATCTGGAGGCGTCTGGTCGACGCCGGGATGGAGTCCGGCCACGCCTACGGGAAGGCGATGCGGACCGTGAAGAGCTGCGTCGGCTCGACGTGGTGCCGCTACGGTGTCCAGGACTCGGCCGGCCTCGCCATAGACCTCGAACTGCGCTACCGCGGCATCCGAGGCCCCCACAAGATCAAGGCTGGTGTCAGCGGCTGCGCCCGCGAATGTGCCGAGGCGCAGGGCAAGGACATCGGCGTGATCGCCACGGATGCCGGCTGGAACCTCTACGTCGGCGGCAACGGGGGAGCGCGCCCGCGGCACGCCGACCTGTTCCTCACCTCGGTCGACACCGGGACCCTCGTCAGGGCCATCGACCGGTTCATCATGTTCTACGTCCGGACCGCCGACCGTCTGCAGCGGACGTCCACCTGGGTCGAGTCGCTGTCCGCGGACGGTCAGGACGGACTGGCGTACCTGCGCGGCGTGCTCGTCGACGACAGCCTCGGCATCTGCGCCGAACTGGACGCCGCCATGGAATCGCACGTCGCGCACTACTCTGACGAGTGGGCCGACACCCTGGCCGACCCCGAGCGGCTCAGGCGGTTCGTCAGTTTCGTGAACGCACCGGAGGTGCCGGACCCGTCCATCCAGTGGGCGCCCGAGCGCGGCCAGATCAAACCGCTGATCGCCGGCCCGACCCTGGAGGTGGTGTCGTGAGGACCGTGGAGGCCGTGGAGGCCGCGAAGGCCGTGGAGACCGACGTGTGGGACAGCGTCTGCGGCTCCCGCGACCTCCCCGTCGAGCGGGGCGTCGCCGCTCTGCTCGGTGACGTCCAGGTCGCGATCTTCCGGACCTACGACGGCGCGCTCTTCGCCGTCGGCAACCAGGATCCGTTCACCGGAGCCTTCGTGCTCTCCCGGGGCATCGTGGGCTCCCGGGGAGAGACTCCCACTGTCGCCTCCCCACTTCACAAGCAGGTCTTCGACCTGCGCACCGGTCGCTGCCTCGACTCGGACGGCGTCGTCATCCCGACCTACCCGGTGCGGGAACGTGACGGTTACGTGGAGGTCCACGTCGGGACGGAAGCCGGGCGAGCGTCACGGTGACCGACTCCGGCCCGGTGACGGCGCCCGTCGAGCCGCTCGCCGGTTACACGGTCGCGCTCACCGCGGCGCGCCGGCGTGAGGAGTTCGGCGCGGCTCTGGAGCGACGCGGCGCCAAGGTCGTCTACGCCCCCGCCATACGCATCGTGCCGCTCGCGGACGACGCCCGGCTGCGGGAGGCCACCGAACGCTGCATCGCCGCACCCGTGGACGTCGTCGTCGCCACCACCGGAATCGGCTTCCGGGGCTGGGTCGACGCAGCCGAGACGTGGGGTCTCGCCGACCGGCTGGTCGCGGCGTTCGAGTCGGCGGACCTGCTGGCACGCGGGCCGAAGGCGCGCGGTGCGATCCGGGCGACCGGGCTGCGTGAGGCGTGGTCACCCGAGTCGGAGTCATCCTCCGAGGTCATGTCACACCTGACCGCCCACGGCGGCCTGGACGGCAAGCGGATCGCGGTGCAGCTGCACGGCGAGCCACTGCCGGACATGCTCCAGACGCTGCGCGCGGCCGGCGCCGAGGTCATCGAGATTCCCGTCTACCGGTGGGTCCCGGCGCAGGACATGGCTCCCGTCCGCCGCGTGGTGGAGTGCGTCGCGGCACGGTCGCTGGACGCGGTCGCGTTCACGAGCGCGCCCGCCGCCGCGAGCTTCCTGCAGACAGCCGACGAGATGGCGCTGCGATCCGCCGTCGCGGAGGCGATGCGCGGCCCGGTTGTCGCCGCCTGCGTCGGCCCGGTGACGGCCGCTCCCCTCGGGCGGGCTGGGATTCCGTGCGTGATCCCGTCGCGGGGACGTCTGGGTGCGCTTGTCCGGGAGATCGTGGAGCAGGTGCCCATCCGGCGTGGCCTGCGACTGCGCGTCGGCGAGCGCGCGCTGGACGTCCGTGGCCACGCCGTGGCCGTCGACGGTGTGCTCGTCGCGCTGCCCGCCGCCTCGATGACCCTGCTGCGCGCCCTGGCGGCCAGGCCTGGCTATGTCGTCTCCCGGGCGGACCTGCTCAACCTGACCGGCACGACCGACGAGCACGCGCTCGAGGTCGCCGTGGGCCGCCTGCGCACGTCGCTCGGCGACCCCGCCCTCATCCGGACCGTGGTGAAGCGCGGATACCGGCTCGACTGTGAGCCGGTATCCGCCTCCTCCGGGTGCCTCTAGGCCGTCTCGGCGTCCAGGTTGTCCCGGTGTCCAGGCCATCCCGGTGTCTCAGATGCCGGCGGCGCGATTCTCGGACGGACGGACATAGACGGCCCAGGTGACCGCGAGGCAGAGTGCGTAGAAGGCGATGAAGCCGACGTAGGCCGCGTCGCCGTTGCCGCTGCTCAGGAACGACTGGCGGAACGCGATGTTGACGAGCACACCGCCGAAGGCGCCGATCGCGCCGGCAATGCCGATCACGGCGTTCGCGATGCGCCGCGCCTCCTGGTCTCCGCCCATGCGTAGCCGGAACACCGCCGGGATCATCTTGTAGACCGAGCCGTTGCCGATCCCGCTGAAGACGAACAGCGCCATGAACCCGACGAGGAACAGCGGCAGCGAGCCCTGTTCCGAGGCGACGAGCACGACGATGCCGGCCGCCGCCATCGCGGCGAAGTTCCACAGCGTCGTCCGCGCACCGCCGAGGCGGTCGGCCAGCCAGCCGCCGACCGGGCGGACGAGCGAGCCGGTCAGCGGCCCGAGGAACGTCAGATACATGACCTTCACCGGGTCGACCCTGCCCGTTGCCGTGGAGAGGAAATGGGAGCCGAACTCGTTGGACAGCACCTGCCCGAACGCGAAGCCGAAGCCGATGAACGAGCCGAACGTCCCGATGTAGAGCAGCGAGATCAGCCAGGTGTGCACGTCGGCACAGGCGTCGCGCATCGCCCGCTTCTCGTTCCGCACGTTGGTGATGTTGTCCTGTAGCAGTGCGGCCGCCGCGATCGCGATCACCACCAACGGCAGGTAGATCGCGACCATGACCCGCGGATGATCCTTCCCCGCGGTCGCGATGACGAGCAATCCGATCAACTGGACAGTCGCGACCCCGATGTTGCCCCCGCCGGCGTTGAGCCCGAGCGCCGCGCCCTTGAGCCGTTGCGGAAAGAAGGAGTTGATGTTGGTCATGGACGAGGCGAAGTTCCCGCCCCCGACGCCGGCCAGTGCGGCCAGGATCAGCAGCGTCGCGTAGCTCGTCCCGGGCTTCAACGCGATCCCGGTGGCGATCAGTGGGACGAGCAGAAGCGCTGCCGAGATGACCGTCCAGTTGCGTCCGCCGAACTTCGCGACGGCGAACGTGTACGGCAGCCGCACAGCGGAACCGATCGCGGTCGGCACTATCGTCAACATGAACTTCTCGGCGGCGGCCTGCTTCGGGTCAGCGGAGATCCCGTAATTCGGGCCGAGGAACAGCACGAACACCGACCACAGTGACCAGATCGAGAACCCGATGTGCTCGGAGAACACCGACACGAGCAGGTTGCGCCTGGCGACCGCCCGGCCTCCTCCGTCCCAGAACCGCTCGTCCTCGGGACGCCAGTCCTCCAGCCATCGCCCCCGGATCAGTCCACCAGTCGACGGTGCGGTGGTGGCAGTCGGAATCGGATCCAACGTCGTGGTCATCGTTCCTCCGGTCGGCTGCGTAGTCCGGTTACCGTGATGACCCTAGGAACCGCGGATTGCCTGGGCGTTCGCGTGCGGGGGCGACGTCGCAACGGATCCCACACCGTGCGCGGTAGCGGCTGGTGAGGTTCAGCCGGGGCTGGTTGGCGGCCAGAACGAACTACAGCCGGGCCAGGAGGCCGCGAGTCGCCTCGACGCACCGGACGAGCCGGTCATGGGGGCTGACGCCGGCTTCTGCCTGTGAGCGAACCGGTACCTCGAGTCCGATCACCCGGTCGCGGGGCAGCGCCGTGAGCAGGTCGAGCAACGGCAGCTCACCCGTGCCCGGCACCATCCGCTCGAACATCGCCTCCGTCATGTAGTCGGAGGTGGCGGGAACCAGCGGCGCGTCGCTGAGCTGGATGTAGCCGACGACGTCGGAGTCCAGTGCCGCGATGTCGTCGGGAGTGGAACCGGACCGGATGATGTGCATCGTGTCGATGAGGAGACGGAAGTCCGGCCGCCCGACCTGGCGGATGGCGTGGAGCGCCGTCGGTAGATCTCCGATTGTCAGGCCCGGGCCCGGCTCGATGGTCGTCTCCATACCGAACGACGCCGCCAGCTCGGCGAGAAGTCCGAACTGCTGCACGCTGCGGTCCGGATCGGGATCGAGGGAGACGGTGTTGACTCGTCGGACACCCAGCTCCGCCATAAGCTCAAGATCGGGAACCCGGTCGCGGACATCAGAGCCCGCGCGGACGTTCATACCCTCGCCGAGCGAGATGGAGATGTCGCGGTCACGCATCGCCGCGATCATGTTCCGTCGCAGCGGGGCGTCCTCGCGTAACGAGAAGGGAGGGTAGCCCAGTGAGCTGTACGGATTGGATTCCAGGCCGGTGGAAATGTGCCGGCAGCCGAGGTCGGCGGCCAGGGAGACGAAGTCCACCGGTGGCATTCCGAAGACGCTGAGAAACTCGATACCCAAGCTTTCCATCGGTTTCGCCTTCTTTCTGTGGTGGCAGGGCTCTGCCGTGCCGGAGCCGACGGCGTCGCGGGGGCGGCGCGGGTCGCGGGATATCTCGACAGGGACGTGCGTGGCCGTCGCTCAGGCCACCTGGAGGGAAACGCGTACCGCGTCCTGGCCGGGCACGCGTCGATCGGCCAGCGCCAGCGCGTCTTCGAACTGTTCCAGCGGGAACGACGCGCCGTGGAGCACGCCGGTGGGCACCTTCCCCTCGTTGATCATTGTGCAGGCGCCGGCCAGGTCGAGGCCGCCGCCGGGCGCGATGGTCAGGTGACGCAGCGGGATCTGACTGACGTCGAATCCGTCGAGAAGCCGGTCCTTCATCCCGGCCGCGACGATCGTGGCGCCGGTCCGGGCGATCCGCATGGCGGTCTTCAGCGTCACCGGGTTGCCTGACGCGGCGTCGAGGACGACGTCCGCCATCGCTCCACCGGTGATCTCGGCGACGCGGGCGACCACGTCCTCGTTCTCCACATCGATGGCGTGATCCGCGCCGACCTTGAGCGCGGTGTCGAGTCGGAGCCGGTCGCCGGCCAGCCCGGTCACGATGATCGTTCCGGCGCCGGCCGCGCGGGCGCCGACGATCGCGGCCAGCCCCATGTGGCCAGGGCCCTCCACCACCAGAGTCTGGCCGGGCTGCACGGACCGGATCCAGGTGATCGCGTTGGTCAGGCACTCGTAGACCGTCAACTCGGTCGCCGGCAGGTCGTCGCGAAGCCGGTGGACCTCCGAGCCGGGCACGAGCTCCATGTAGTCGGCATAGCCGCCGAAGAGTCCGGATCCCTCATCAAGAGGAAAGTCGAACCCGTAAACCCTGCTCCCGGTTGGTCCGCGCACCACTGAACGGACCCCGACCCGGTCGCCTTCCCGGACGCCGAACTGCGCCTGCGCCTCCGGTGTGATCTCGTCGATCCGACCGACGATCTCGTGACCGGGAACGGCGGGGAACACCCCACCCGACGGCACCGGCGCGTGCCCCCTGAACTGGTCGACATCGCTGTGACAGATGCCGACCGCCTCGACCCGCAGCACCGCGCATCCCGGCCTTAACGCCGGCTTCGGGACCTCTCGAAGCTCCCAGGTCTCGTCACCCTTGAACACGATCGCACGTGGCACGTCAACGTCTCCTCGCAACGAAGTGAGCTTCATAGTTATCTGTCAGCCGACAGGCAAGTCAATACTTGACAGTCGACTGACAGATTCATAAAGTGACGGACCGTGACGGCGGCCAACGGGGCGAGGCGGACCCAGGCGGAGCGGCGCGCGGCCTCCGAGGAGGCGGTGCTGCGGGCCGCCGCCGAGCTGATCGCGGAGCGTGGGCTCGAGCGCGCGTCACTGCGCAGCATCGGCGCCCGCGCCGGGATCAGCCGTGCGATGCCCGCCTACCACTTCGGGTCGAAGGACGTCCTGATCACCCGGCTCGCCGAGCGGGCGCACGAACGGACGCTGGAGGCGACCAGGGAGGCGCTCAGGCAGGCGCACCAACGCATCGACGAGCTCTCCAGCCTCGAGGTGCTGCGGGCGACCATCGAGACCTACCTCCAGGTCTTCACCACAGCGGATTCCCCGGAGGAGCGCGCCGTCGTCGTCCTGTGGGGTGCGACCTTTCCCGCCGAGTCACCGCTACCGACCGTCCTCGAGGCGGACCGGCAGACGCACGAGCAGCTCGCCGACACGATCCGCGCCGGCCAGCAGGACGGATCGATCCGGGACGACATCGACGCCGACGCCGGCGCCACCATGATCACGGGAATGGCCCGCGGTGTCGCCGCGCTCTCGCTCACCCAACCCGGCACCGCCGACCTGGAGCTGGTGCGGACCCTCTGCGGTGAAGCCATCACCGCCGTACTCGGCACCTGCGGCGAAACCTCCTCCCCAGTCAAGGGACCAGCAGGGGCGCCAGACCGAGCTCAGCATTGAACGGTGCATCATCCACGGCGGCACGAGCGTGCTCACAACGCTGCGAGCATCGACTCGGCTCACGGGTGAAGCATGCCGTCCGGAGGCGCGTTCATATGCTCGCAGAACCCTGAACCCACAGGTGCGCGCGGCCGGGTCACCACGGGACCGGGATCGAACCCGTGGTGACCCCGGCGGCGGAATCGTCGCTGCGCGCCGGGGCCCTCGTTCACCGTGGCGACGTCGCCCGTCGCAGAACGCGCACCGGCAGCGACGCGTGGCCGGATGCCCAGACGTGTCGTTCTTCGTAGGACCACGCGTAGGTCGGGTTGCCGTCCCGTATGAGGCCGCGTAGCCCGGGAAGACCGAGTTCCAGTGCGGACCACTCGTACAACTGCTGAAGCCGCGGCTGGATCACGCCGTAGTCGAGTATCCGCCCGAGACCATGCTCATCCGCGAGGTAAACCTGCAGATCCGCGTCGGGTGGGTAGCGGTCGGGAAGGACCCGGCCGAGCGAGAGGAATATTCCCGCCATCCCGAGCCGCGGATCCCCAAGGGCCCGGCCCAGGACAGCGAGCCGGCCCAGCGACAGCCGCGGCGCCGCGACCAGCGCGTGCGCATACAGAACACGGAGCAGGACGACGTTGAGAAAGAAGCGCTCGGTCGTTGACTCCAACTCGGCGAGATCACGGTTGTCCAGGTAGGCGGAGACGATGCTCGCGTTGTGGGCGCGGTACCAGCTCCAGGAGGTCGGTGCACTGATGAACGCCGACCACAGGTCGATCGCCGGCGAGGACTGCTCCCCCCGCAGGCCACCCGAGCGCGCCATGGCCTCACAACCGTCGCGCAGCAGCCGGTCATTGACCTCCCGCCACCACCGGCTCCCTGGAGGGTCTGCGTCCGGAGGATTGAGCACCCCCCGCTCGATCTGCCAGTACATGAACGACATCGCCGCTCTCCGGAAAGGCAGGTGTCGCGGCGCGCGCCCGACCGGTCCGTGATAGGTGCGTGACAGAAGCGCCATCCGCCCCCGGGGGTGATCGCGCACCCCCGCGACCTGAGTCGCCGCCCACTCCGCGGCAGTTCCCGCCATTGGTCGCATCCCGGAAACCTCTCCCCGTCCGCGGTATGAGATGGCTGGAACATCTCCACGCAGGGTCAGTATGACTGGTCTGCCACAGAAACCCGACGACAAGTCCTTCCGGTCCGTCGACGCGGCCGGAGTGTCGCCGTCTCGCGCGAGCGGGCTGGACCGCCCGGCTGGCAGCAGACATCCGCTCCTGATCGAGTTGCCCACGATAGTTTCGGCTGGGATGATGGAGATAAAGCCGCGAGAGGTTGGTGGGAAACGGGATGGCAGGTTACTTCCGGGCTTGTGACCAGTCGATGTTCGGCGCCTTCCGGGACATGCTTTCCGTCTTTCTGTGGGCCGGTGTTTCCTTTTATGCTCTCGCCGATCTTCTCCGTGGCCGGGAACTGGTTGGGTGGTTGAGGACGGGGTGGCTTTCTTCCTGGTGAACACCGAGAGCTGGGTGGTGCGCGCCGTCAGGAGGACCTGATCGCGGCGGTGCTGTCATGAAGCGCGGAAGGATGGGAAATCGTGCGTTCCGGGATGGTTCGCCGGTCGGGGCGGCGTGCGGGAGCACCGGTGTCCCGATCCCGGCGGGCGGCGGCTTCAGTGGCGTTGGTGAGCTTCACCGCGGCGGTCGCGGTCATTGTCGCCCGGCTGATCGACCGGCCGATTGCCCTGCCGGTTTCGGTCGCCGCTGTGACGATCGCGTTGGTAGCGGGCTGGACGGCGCTGGTCGGACGGGGGCTGCGCCGCCTGAGCGCGGCTGTCGTGGCGGCCTTCGCGCTCGGCGGCCTGATCGTCTTCGCGGGGGTGGTCGGCCTGACCACCGTGCTGGTCACCGTGTGCCTGCTCGTCACGTCGGGAACCGCGGCGCGCGGAGCCTTCGGGCGGCACCGGCCGAAAGGGATCATGGTTGGAGCCGCCCGCCGCGGTGTCCTGCTGGTGAACCCGCGCTCCGGGGGCGGCGCCGCCGACCGCCACAATCTCGCCCAGGAGGCCGCCCGGCGCGGGATCGCGGTCGTGACCCTCACGCCAGGCGCTGATCTGCGCTCCCTCGCCGAGGACGTCGCCGACCGCGGAGCCGACGTGGTGGGCATGGCGGGTGGCGATGGTTCGCAGGCGGTCGTCGCCGACGTGGCGCGGCGGCGCGGGATGGCCTTCGTCTGTGTCCCAGCCGGTACTCGTAACCACTTCGCCCTTGACCTCGGCCTCGATCGGAAGGATGTCGCGGGGGCGCTCGACGCGTTCGACCTGGCTGTCGAGCAGCGCGTTGACCTCGGTCAGCTCGGTGACCGCGTGTTCGTCAACAACGTCTCGTTGGGCGTCTACGCCGAGATCGTGCAGTCCGACAGCTACCGTGACGCCAAGGTGGGAACGGCGGCCGCGAGGCTGCCTGACCTTCTGGGCCTGGACCGCGCTCCGCCGGATCTTCGCTTCACCGGCCCGGACGGTCGCGCCGGATCGACCGCGGACGTTCTGCTCGTGTCCAACAACGCCTACCAACTGCACAGCCTTGGTGGTTTCGGCACCCGGCCCCGGCTCGACGGCGGCCGGCTTGGCATGGTGGCATTGCGCGTCGATCGCGCCCGCGACCTACCCGTACTCGTCGCGCTCGAGTCCGTGGGTGCCATCAGCCGGTTCCGTGGTTTCCACCAGTGGACCAGCCCCACGATGCGGGTCGACTCCGCGCGACCGGTCAGCGTCGGCGTGGACGGGGAGGCGCTGTGCCTGCCGCCACCGCTGGAGCTGCGCTCGCTTCCGGCGGCTGTGCGCGTTCGGATTCCGCTGCACGCGCCCGGGGTCCCGACCGTGCGGCCGGGTGTCTGGGAGATGTTCCCCGCGCTGATCCGCATCGCGGGCGGCCGGTCGCCGGCATGAGCCCCGCCCATGCGGCCTCGGCGTGGGTTGACAGCCGACCCGGTCATCGTTCTCAGGGCTTCGTCTGCCCGATCGGAGCGGCCGGCGGCGCCGCGGCGCCATCGGAGGGCCTGCCGTCGGGGCTCGGTGCGGCGGCGGCGGCAACGACACTCAGCGCGGCCAGGGCGACGACGACTATCAGCAGGACGAGGGCGACCGATGACGGGGTCGGAGAGTTCCACAACGCCAGGGCCAGAGCCCCTGCCCCGATGACGATCCCGCTGGTGAGGCGGCGGTGCCTGTCCAACAAGCGTCCCGGGCCGCCGGTGCGCAGACCCACGCGGGCCATGGCCCGACCGGTGGCGCCGGTGGCGTGGGCGGCACCGGAGCGGATGGCGCGTGCGCCGCGTCCCGGCCCGTAGAGATATCCGGCGACCACGATGATGACGGCTATGGTCAGCCCGGTGAGCGCGCTGTTCCGCAGGAAACGGACGAGAGTGTCGTAGATGGCTGCTGCCGCATCCCGAGGCTGGGCGTCGGGCGGGACGGAGTCCAGATAGATCTGGCGTGTGACAGCCAGCCCCACCAGCAGCACGACCATCATCACGCCGATCCCGATGCCCGCGGCCATGAGCCCGGCGCGGTGCGAGGGCGCCAGCCACACGCCCAGCGCGGCGAGTGCCACAACGGCAACCGGCAGCCAGAGACCGAGGATGCCGAGCAGACGCATGACATCCCGAGCCCTGGTCAGTTTGTCGGTCTGCAGCAGCACGATCTGCCGGTCGACGTCGGGAATCTTGCCGGCCTTCTCGAAGCCGGCGTCGACCAGCCGATTCTGCACACTGTCGACGATCGGGCCGATGTCCAACACGATCGTGTCGTCCTTCGCCTGGACCGCGCGACCTCCCTCACCGGTGAGGACCTTCACCACTGCGGCGTGTGCCCGGCGGTTCGCATTTTCCCATACCTGGGGGAACTGGTCACTGGTGACCACCCCCTGAACCACCTGATGAACCGCGCTGGTCAGAGCGGCCTTGAGCGCGCCGGCCAGCGCGTCGGTGTGGTCCACGACAATGGGGGGAGCACCGGTTTTTGCGACGGCGTCGGCGAGCGACGCGGCGACCTGATCGGCGTTGACGTTACTGACGACCCGGTTGGTCAGACGGTCGATCACCATGTTCTGCACCGCGGGATCGGTGGCAAGCGGGGCGACGGTCTCCACGTACCGGTCAGTGTCGGAGACCGTCGTGTCTGCCCAGGCGGCAACCACGCCGAGTGGCGCCAGCAGAGCGGCTACCAGGAGCAGGACGGACGCCCCGACGGTCCGTAGCCGGTCGTGCCGCACCGTTGCCGCGCTGCGCAGCCGCTCGTACTCCGCACGCTCCCCGACGGACAGGGGACGCCCGCCGTCCGAACGCGCGGGGCCGTCGACGTCGCGGCCAGCATTTTCGACCATGGCGCAGTTCCTCCCGCTTTTGCCTGCGAGGCCGCCATCACGGTCCCGCGCCGCGCCCTTCCCGGAGAGGAGTGAAGCAGAAATCTGTCTGCAGGCGAGCCGGGGATGTGGCGCCGCGAAATTCTGGAAAAATGTCGAAATTCGGCTTCGTCGCCTTGATCTGTCGGCGTTGCATGTTTGCGGCTTGCCGGTCCCGGGCAACCAATCATAGGAAAATATCGTTGAGATGCAATCGGTCAGAACAAAGGAGAGAACAATGGCGACACAGGCTCCTGAGCGGACGCTCGGCGCGATCGCGCAGGGCGATGCGCCGGTTTTCGAAGAGATCGTGCAGATGCACTTGAACACACTCGAGCGGTCAGGCCTGGACGAGCGCACCTACCATCTCGTGCGCTTGGCGGCGCTTATCGCCCTGGACTCGGCGCCCGTCTCCTACCTGATGAATCTCGCCGCTGCCAAGGAGGCAGGCCTCACCGCCGCCGACGCGCAGGGTGTGACCACCGCCATCGCACCGATCGTCGGAAGTGCCCGGGTCGTGTCGGCAGCGGGGAACGTCCTGCGCGCGCTCGGCCTGGACGAGATCCTGAACGAGAACCCGGCGTAGCGGGAACCTGGTAGAGCGGTCCGGGCCGGTCGGGACTACGGTCGGGCGAGCACCGGCACGACCCTCGACGCCGGCTCCGCCGCCGACGTCGCCTCCGACCGGCCCGCCGATACGGTGTGAGGTAGAGCATGGCAGCTGTCGTCAGCTCGCCGCCGGTCGCGGCTGGTTCGCGGCCGCGGCTGTCCGCGAAATCCACACGACTGTCCGCGAAACCCGAACAACTCACGCCGATCGAACGTGCGGCACGGGGAAAGGACGCGAGGACGCGCGCGCCGCGCGGGATTCATGGCGAGTATGCGCCGGCGTCGGGCCGGGTCGATCCGGTCGACCTGCTCGAACGGCAGTCGGGGGCGCGGCTGCCTGAGCTTGTCCCGCTGCGCTATCAGCGCATGCTGGAGTCTCCGTTCCGGTTCTTTCGCGGTGCTGCCGCGGTGATGGCGGCGGATCTCGCCGGCACGCCGGTCTCGGGGATCGACGTCCAGCTCTGCGGCGACGCGCACCTGCTCAACTTCCGTCTGCTCGCGTCGCCTGAGCGTCACCTGGTGTTCGACATCAACGACTTCGACGAGACGCTTCCCGGCCCGTGGGAGTGGGACGTGAAACGGCTGGCCGCGAGCCTGGTCATCGCCGGCCGTGGCAACGGGTTCGCGCCGGCGGGCCGACAGGCGGCCGTCATCGCGGCGATCGGTGCGTACCGGGCCTGGATGCGCCGGTTCGCGGCCATGACCAACCTCGATGTCTGGTACGCCCACGTCGACGTGGATCAGCTGCAGGGTCGGTTCGCGGGCGTGTTGGGTCGGCGGTACTCCCGGCGTCTGTCCCGTGCGGCGATCAGTGCCCGGTCCCGTGACCGGCGGCGGGCGTTCGCCCGGCTGACCGAGGTGACCGAGGGCCAGCCTCGTTTCGTCTCCGACCCGCCGCTGCTCGTCCCGGTCCGCGAGCTGCTCCGCGGGGCCGAGCATGACCTGTTGACAGGTCAGCTCACGACCGTCATCGACCGGTACGGCGCCACCCTGGCGGATGACCGGCGTTCGTTGCTCGCCCAGTATCGGCTCGTCGATGTCGCGCGCAAGGTCGTCGGTGTCGGCAGTGTGGGTACCCGCTGCTGGGTGGCGCTGCTGCTGGGCCGTGACCGTGACGACCCGCTGCTGTTGCAGGTCAAGGAGGCGCAGGCGTCGGTCCTGGCTGATCATCTGCCCGGCAGTCGGTATGGCAACCAGGGGGAGCGGGTCGTCGCCGGGCAACGTCTGATGCAGGCTGCCGGGGACATCTTTCTGGGCTGGCAGCGGGTGGACGGCATCGACGGGCAGTGCCGTGACTTCTACATCCGCCAGTTGCAGGACTGGAAGGGCGTCGCGCTCCCCGAACGCATGGACCCCGAGGGCCTCGCCCTGTTCGCGCGGCTGTGCGGGGCGACCCTCGCCCGGGCCCACGCCCGCTCGGGTGACCGTGTGGCGATCGGGGCCTACCTCGGCGCCGGAGACGCCTTCGACCGGGCGATCGTCCGGTTCGCCGAGGCCTATGCGGACCAGAACGAACGTGATTTCGCGGCGCTCGCCGAGGCCGCGCGGTCCGGACGGATCAGTACGGCAGGTCAACGAGCGAACCGTGTGGTTGCGCGAGGTTCAGATAGGTCTCCAACGAGACGTCGTTGACAAATCGCTGTTGACGTACGTAAGGGGCCTCCGTCATGGATTACCCACTTCTGTCGGCCTTCTGGACGATGCTGCTGTTCTTCGGATTTCTCCTGTGGCTGTACGTGCTCTTCATCGCGGGGACGGGGGTGACCAGGTCAGTGCGGTGGCCGCTGACCCGGTTCGAGTGCGCCATCGGCAGCGTGGCGGCCCAGCTCGCCTGGCTGCGCGAGTACACGCGGGACGTACCAGACCGTGACGGAGGCGTTCTGGTCCACGGCCACCCGTCCGAGCACGCAGTCGTCCTTGCCGGCGGCGAGTGCGATGCCGAGCGGTGACGTCGGGGTGCTGCCCTCGGGCCGCGCCACCTCGACGCGAACGTCGGTGTCCGAGAACGACTTCTCGACCGCGAGGCGCACCGCGGTGTCGTCCAGCCGCTGCTGCGCGGGGATCTCCTCGAGCGTCCTGGCCAGGATTTCCAGGGTGCCGAGCGGGAGCGAAGGGGCGGGCGACGGCTCGGGAAGGACGAGCGCGGGAAGGTCGGGGCAGTCGATGTGGTCGGGCGGGTCGCGGTGGACGCGAGGGTCGAACCCGTACGCGTAGCATCGCACCGCGTGCGACGGATCATCGAAGACGGCGCCCGAGCCCTCGCGTGTGACGGAGATCCGCAGCACGACACGGCCATCCTCAAATCTGTCACCCTCGGCCACCAGCGTCTCGATCGTCACCTCGAGCCCCCCGTCGATTGATGGTTCCAGCTCAGCTGGCCGGTGAGGCTCGCCTGCCGGAGGCGCGTTCATAGACGCGCAGGGTCTCGACGAACAGGCTGCGCTCGGCCGGGGTCAGCGGTTGGAGGGCTTCGCGCCAGGCGGCGGCGCCCGGACCGAGCCATCCCTCGATCGCCGGGCGGCTGGCGTCGGCGATGCTCACGATGCGGCGCCGCCGGTCGTCGGGATCCTCGTGGCGTTCCACGACCCCGCCGCGGCTGAGGTCGGCAATCATGAGGCTGACTGTCGTTGGTGCCACCTCCAACCGTGTGGCCAGGGCGTTCACGGTCATGGGGCCGTCGAAGAGCAGGTAGGACAGCAGCGACAGGTGCCGGGGGCCGAGGGCCAGCCCGGCCAGCTCGTCCGGCGGCGGTGTCCGCTTGATCCGTCCGATCAGCTGCGGCATCAGTAGCAGGAGTGCTCGGACGGCCTCGTCTACGTCGACCTCGTCGCCGTGCCCGGGGTTGGTTGACACGCCCCTCCCTCGCGTAGTTAGCTTTGCCATGAAAGATGCTTTGCTAGCAAAGGTAATGTGTACCTCTGACCTCACCGCAGGAGTGTCATGGCCATTCTTGTCACCGGCGCACGCGGCAACATCGGGTCACGCCTGACAGCCAGACTGGACGCCGCCGGTCATCCGGTCCGCGGGTCGGCCCGCGACAGCACGACCCTACGGCTGCCTGGCGGAGCCGAGCCGGTCGAGCTCGACCTCACCGACCCGGGCGTCGCCGGAGCGGACGCGCTGCGCGGCGTCGACGCCGTTTTCCTCTATCCGGTCATCGGCTCGGTCGATGCGTTCCTGGAGATGGCCGCGAAGGTCGGCGTGCGCTATCTGGTGCTGCTGTCCTCGCCGGCGGCCTATGAGGTCGGGGAGTTCGACCAGCCCATCGGGTTGGTGCACCGCGCGGTCGAGCGGGCCGTCGCCGAGTCCGGGATCGCGCACACCGTGCTTTACCCGAGCTGGCTCGCCACCAATGCCCGGCGGGACTGGGCCGACCAGATCCGGACGACCGGGCGGGTCGCGATGGCCTTCGGGGACGCCTCCTTCACACCGATCCATCCCGACGACATCGCGGAGGTCGCCGCCGACCTGCTCACCCGCGGCACCCACCGGTCTCGGATGCAGATCCTCACCGGCCCGCGGTCGCTTCGGCTACGGGACACGGTCGCGGTCATCGGCGATGTCCTCGGCGTCGAGATCCCCGTGGACGATCTGACCCGTGAGCAGGCGCTGGAACGCGAGGACGGCGGCATCCCCCGCCCGATCCTGGAGACCCTGCTCGACGTGGCCGCGGCGAGCGTCGGCCTGACAGCCCCCGTGAACAACACGGTCGAACGGATCACCGGTCATCCGGCCCGGCCGTTCCGCTCCTGGGCCGAAGCCCACCGGAGGCACTTCCAGCCTCGCTGACGACTGGTCGGCATCGTCGTCGAGGATCTGGAGGGTCGGTCACAATCCGTGGATGCCTCTCGGCATCGCTCCTGCCTCGGCTGGCCGTGGCCGTCACCGTCGCATTCGCGGGCCAGTTGTGCGTAGGGGAGCCCGTCGCCGGGGATCGCCGGTTGGTCAGGGTCGACCAGGGCGCTCAACCGCGTCCCGCTATGCCTGGCGGTCTCAGGGGCCAGCGCATCACCTGCATGCTTTCCGGCCGACACGCCGGGCAGGCCTGGGGGATGGGCGCCGTGAGTAATGACATCGGGTAAAATGACGCCCAGCAAGGATGATCGTGGCCAGGTCGTGTGCTGCCGCCGTCTCTGCGTCGGTATTGCTCGGAAAGACACAGGCGCATGACGAAAGAACGGGGACGAAACGTGCGGGTCGCGGTCTTCTCGTCGAAGGACTATGACCGCCGCTTCCTGAGTGGCGCTCAGACCGGTAGCCTGGAGCTCAATTTTTTTGAGCACCGGTTGACCGAACAGACTGCGGGTCTAGCGCAGGGACATGGCGCGGTCTGCGTGTTCGTTGAGGATGAGGTGTCGGCCGGCGTGCTGACCAGGCTCGCCGCGGACGGCATCCGACTGGTGGTGCTGCGCTCGGCTGGGTATGACAATGTCGACCTTACTTGTGCTCGTTCGCTCGGTATTGTCGTCGCCCACGTGCCGGCCTACAGTCCGCATGCAGTCGCCGAGCACGCAGTCGCCTTGATCCTGGCCCTGAACCGCCATGTGTGCCGGGCCTACAACCGGGTGCGTGATTACAACTTCGCTCTCACCGGCCTACTTGGTTTCGACCTCCACGGACGCACCGTAGGAGTGGTCGGCACTGGGGCGATCGGCACCGTCTTCGCGCGGATCATGACGGGATTCGGATGTCGAGTGATCGCACATGATGTCAGACGTAACCCGGAATGCGAACGACTCGGCGTCGGATACGTCGCACTGAACCAGCTTCTCGACGAGTCGGACATCATATCACTGCACTGCCCGTTGACCCCGCTTACACACCACATCATCGATGCCGATGCGCTGGCTCGGATGAAGCGCGGTGTGATGCTCGTGAACACGAGTCGTGGCGGTCTTCTGGACACAGTCGCCGTGGTCTCCGGCCTCAAGAGCGGGATTATCGGCTATCTCGGAATCGATGTCTACGAGGAGGAGAACGCCCTCTTCTTCGAGGACAGGTCGGAACGAGGGGCGTTCGACGACGATCTTTTCGCGCGGCTACTGACGTTCCCGAATGTCCTGGTGACAGGGCATCAGGGTTTCTTCACCACCGATGCGCTGACGCGGATCGCTGAGGTCACGATCGCCAATCTCCAGGGTTTCGAACGAGGCGAAGGACCACAGTTCCCGATCAGAACAAGCGACTGAGAACGGCCGTAATTCGACACGGACCCCTGCCACGCCGGCCCTCATAAGCAGTGACGCGTTCATCCCCTGAGGCAGCCCTTGCCAGGGTGATCGCGCACCCCCGCGACCTGAGCCGCCGCCCACTCCGCGGCAGTTCCCGCCATTGGTCGCATCCCGGAAACCCCGGCCCCGTCCGCGGTAGTGCGATGGCTGGAACATCCTTACGCTGGGGCCAGTATGACCCGTCTGCCCACCGAAACCGACGACCCCGATGCCGCCGGGAACGGATCGAGTGGATCGAGCCCGGCCTGCCGACGGTGCCGATCCACCACGAGGGCGGCCCGCACCTGCTCCACGGACCATCGGGCGGCACTCGCGGCAACGATCGTGGCCACCTGACTTCGCTCCCGGCGGCAGTTCAGTGCGCCGGCCGTCACTACCGCTTTGTCTTGTCGGCTGCGTTTTCCTTTGGCGGGACCGGCGTCACCGGGGCCTGCCACAGGCCGACGAGCGCGTCGATCAGACTGGCGGCGAGGGCGTCCCAGCTCGGCTCGAGGGTCGGGGTGCCCTCGGCGAGGGCGCGTTCACGTTCGACGCACATCTGCGCGATCAGGTGACGTGCCATGACCCACCGAACGGCGCGGATGTCGGCCGACAGGTCGGGCAGACACTGGTTCAGGCCTACCAGGAGCAGGCGCAGCGAGGCGGATTTGAGCGATTCCTCGACGGTGATCCTGCGAAGGGCGGGGTCGCTCACGACCTGGGCGCGGAATCGTGCGTACCAGGTGGGGCTGCCCAGGGCGGCCAGGTGCTCGGTGAACGGCCGAACCAGGCAGGCCACCCAGTCGCGGAGGTCGCCGGAGCCGGCGGCCTCGGCGACAAGGTTCACCCGGACCTGCTCCATCTGGTCGGAGTGCCGGCGGGCGATCGCGCGCACCAGGTCGGCCTTCGTGCCGAAGTGGTAGCTGACCACGGCGTTGTTGCTCTGCCCCGCGGCCTCGCTGACCTGGCGGTTGGACACCGCGTGCACTCCACGCTCGGCGAACAGCCGCTCTGCGGTGTTCAGGATCATCTCGCGGGTCGCGCTGCCCCGCTCCGGCCGCACCGCCCTACCCGTCATCGTCGGCACCTCCCGCGAACCGGCCGTGGCGACATGATCGATCTGCCGTTCGCGCCAGCGAATTTAGTCATCTGATTTAATCCGATAAAACGTGTGAATTAATTGATCTTACGTCGCTCTCCTGGCCGGAGGCTCGTCTGTGTCCCACCCCCTCACCGGACCCGCCGATCTTGCCAGTTCCGCCGACGCTGCTGCCGACGCCGCTGACACAGCTGCCGATGACGCCGTCGTCGTCGCCACGGGACCGCGGCCGGGTGCCGTCGTGGCGGTTCTGGCGTTCGCCGGGATCGTGGTCGCGTCGATGCAGAGCCTGGTGATCCCGCTGCTTCCCGAGCTGCCCGGGCTGGTGCACGCATCGGCGTCCGGGACGGTGTGGGCGATCACCGCGACGCTGCTCGCCTCCGCCGTCGCCACCCCGGTGGCGGGCCGGCTCGGGGACATGTACGGCAAGCGGCGCATGCTGCTGGCCAGCCTCGGCCTGCTGGTGGTCGGCTCGGCCGTCGCCGGGCTGTCCACCACCCTGATCCCGCTGGTCGTCGGGCGGACACTCCAGGGCCTGTCTGCCGGAGTCATCCCGCTGGGGATCAGCATCATGCGCGACGAGCTGCCACCCGAGCGCCTCGGTTCGGCGACCGCGACGATGAGCTCCTCGCTCGGCGTCGGCGGTGCGGTGGGACTGCCCACGGCGGCCCTGATCGCCGACCACGCCAGCTGGCACCTGCTGTTCTGGATCTCGGCGGGGCTGGGTGTCCTCGCCACGGCACTCGTGCTGCGGCTGGTCCCGGAATCCCAGGCCCGCACCGGCGGGCGCGTCGACCTGGTCGGCGCGGCCGGGCTGTCGACCGTGCTTGTGTGCCTGCTGCTGGCGATCTCCCAGGGGGCCGACTGGGGCTGGGCCAGCGGTCGCACCCTCGGCCTGTCCGTCGTGGGTGTCGCGGTCCTGGTGGCGTGGGGGCGCTGGGAGCTGCGCGCGCGGCAGCCGCTGGTCGACCTGCGCACCAGCGCGCGACGTCAGGTGCTGGTCACCAACCTCGCCTCGGTCATGTTCGGGGTGGCCACCATGCCGGTCCGGCTGGTGCAGCCCCAGGTACTGCAGCTGCCCACCGCCACCGGCTACGGACTGGGGAAGTCACTGCTGGTCACCGGCCTGGTCCTGACGCCCACGGGTCTGGTGATGATGGCCGTCTCCCCGCTGTCCGCGCGCATCTCCGCCGCCAGGGGGCCGAAGACGACCCTGATGGCCGGCGCCGTCGTGATCGCCGCCGGCTACGGCCTGGGTGTCGGGCTGATGTCCGCCATCTGGCAGCTCATGATGGTCACCACCGTCATCGGCGCCGGGATCGGGCTCGCCTACGGCGCCATGCCGGCGCTCATCATGGCGGCGGTCCCGATCTCCGAGACCGGCGCCGCCAACAGTCTCAACAGCCTCATGCGGACCGTCGGTGCCGCCATTGCCAGCGCGGTCGGGGGAGCCGTACTGGCCGGCATCACCATCACAGTCGCCGGCGCCACCGTCCCCGGGCAGAACGGCCTGCGGGTGGCCATGGTCATCGGCGGTGCCGCGGCCCTGCTCGCCCTGGCCATCACCACGTTCGTGCCCCGCCGCCGCCCGCCGGCCTCCGCCGACGCGTGACCCCGCCGCCAACGCCGGGGATCAGCCGAAACTGGGGATCAGCCGCAGGTCCGCGGTGGTGAGGATGCCCGGCGGTGCCGCGCACACCGCGGGCACGCTATTCACGGGGAGGTTGGCGTTGATACCGGGGGAGTACCAGCCGTAGCTCTCCGTCGCGAAGCGGAGGTCGAGGTCCATCGGAGCATCGCCCCGGACGGTGATGTGCCATCCGGTGTCAAGCACGTCCCAGGCCGGTTCCAGGTCCTTCGTCACGTACATGGTTCGTGAGTACTCGAGCAGCGGTTTCCCCTGGTGGTACCCGACGATCCGCTGCCGCCAGGCCCCGACCGTCCCGGCCCTGATCGTCATGACGCCGATCTCCACGGTGTTCACCGCCACCGCGACCTTCGACGTCGCCGTCAGGTCGTCGAGAGGGACCGACATCGCATCGGCGATCTGCCGCAGGGACGCCCCGTCGGTACTCGCCGTCCGGTCCGCGCCGTCCTTGAGGTCCGCGCCGTCCGGGTAGATCCCGAAGAACTTTCCGAGGAACTCCGGGGACCTGCGGGTCGAGAGGTCGGCGAACTGGTCGATCGTGAAGCGGTCGAGACGGCGCTCCATCAGTGTCAGCGCCAGCGGGAGGACCTCGGTGATGAACCCCGGGCATGATCCGGTGTCGTAGAGCGACGTGCCGCCCTGCTCGCACGCCTTCTCGATCCGGGCCCGGACCACCGGGTCCACGCTGCCGGGGTGGTGAAAGGTGGTGATGGTGGTCACGATGTTCGCGCCCGACGCCAGTAACCGGCACATGTCGTCGATCGACTCGTGATCGAGCAGCGGCATGTACATGACGCAGTCCGGCCGGGCGGCGAGGATCTCCTCGATGTCCCTGGTCGTGGTGATGCCGGTCGGTTCCACGCCGCATAACTCGCCGGCGTCACGGCCGACTTTCGCGTCCGAGTACACGTACACGCCGACGAGGTCGAACCTTGGGTGCTCGATCACGGATCGCAGTGAACTCATCCCGGTGTGGCCCGTGGCCCACTGCGCGACTCGATACCGACCTGTGTCCATGTCTCACCTCGTTGTTGTGATGTCCGTGGGTACGGTGCTTCGGTGGCCCGGAGTCTGCAGCCCGGGCTCCGGCTGGTGGACGGGCGATACTGCCTGGAAGTCAGGCGGGCAGGGCGTTTCCGGCCGCCTCGCTCGCCTCCTCGGCGGCGTGGGCGACGAAGTCGTCGACCAGCCGGTGGAGAAGAGTCCCGCAGTCGTGCAGCTCCCGCGGTGACCACTGCGCCAGGGCGGCCTGCACCGCGCGTCGGCTCGCTGCCCGGATCCGGTCCGCCGCCGCCCGTCCCGAGGGGGTGAGCTCGATGAGCTGTGCCCGTCGGTCGTCGGGGTCAGGGACGCGCGTGGCGAGGCCGGCCTTTTCGAGGAGATGCGCCTGCCGGGTGACGTGCGGGGCCTCCACCTGCAGGAGGGCCGCGAGCTCTCCCGGGCGCATGGCCCCGGACTCATCGAGCTGACGTAGGACGGCCATGGTGGCCCGATCCAGCGGCACCCCGGAAGCGATCTTCATCCGCTCGTGCCGTCTGGTCCGGGTGAGCAGATGTGCCATCCGGTTGACTGCTTGTTCAAGCTCGATCGTCTCCGGGGATACGGCCGAGTCGGTGATCACGGGTTGCTGCGCGGACATGCAGGCAGTGTAGTCAATTTACTTAACTTAATTAAGGAAATCCACGATTCGCCTTGCGGTGGCGGCCCTCGCTCCCGATGACCCAGCTCCGCTGGCTCGCATCTCTCGCTTCAAACTACTTTATCATTACCTAAACAAACGTTCTAATGGTCGTGTTAAGCTGCGTTTGTGGAGCGTCTCTACTCGGTTGATCAAGTTGCTGACCTGCTGGGCCTGCACGTGCGGACGGTGCGCGGATACGTGCGTGGCGGGCAGCTGAAGGCGGTGCGGATCGGCAAGCAGTACCGGATCGCGCATGAGGACCTCGAGGTCTTCACCGGCCGTTCGCTGTCGCCGCCCGCCCGGGAGACGGTCGCACGTGAGCGGCACGTCGGGGTGTCGAGCATCGTCGAGGTCGAGGCGATCAGCCCCGACACGGCGAGCCGGGTGAGCACCCTGCTCACCGCCGCGACCGCCCATCGGCGCGACGCACCCGTGCGGATCGAGACGGTCTACGACGAGGAACGGGCGCGCATGAAGATCATTATTCTGGCTGGGATCGACGACACCGTGTGGCTGCTGGAGCACGTCAAGGCGGTCCTCGAGTCATGACCGCCATCTACCGGACCCAGGCGGGCGGGAACGAGGTCCGGCGGCGCTACGCCGAGATCCTCAGCGGCTGGCCGGTGCCGGCCGAGCACCTGCGCCTCCCGACGCGAGAAGGGGAGACATTCGTCGTGGCGTCCGGTGCTCCGGGCTCGCCGCCCCTTCTGCTGCTGCACGGCTCGGGCACCAACGCGGCGATGTGGATGAGTGACATCCCGGCATGGGCGGAGCACTTCCGCGTCCACGCGGTCGACCTGATCGGCGAGCCGGGCCTGAGTGAGCCCAGACGTCCCCCGCTGAGTTCGGAGGCCTGTGCGCTGTGGCTGGACGACGTGCTCGGGGCGCTGGGGATCACACGTACAGCCGTCGTCGGAGCGTCGCTCGGCGGGTGGCTGGCGCTGGACTACGCGACGCGACGGCCGGATCGGGTGGAGCGTCTGGTCGCCATGTGCCCCGGGGGCCTCGGCAGGCAGAAGGTGGGCTGGGTGCCCAAGGCGATCATGCTGCGCCCCTTCGGGGAGTGGGGCCTGCGAAAGACGCTGCAAACGGTAGCCGGCTTCGACTTCACGGCGATCCAGACCGCCAGCGGCCTGGACGCGTCGCGTACCCAGGAGTTCCTCGACTACATGGTATTGACCCACCGCCATTTCAGGCCCCGCACCGAGCGCCTGCCCCTGTTCTCCGACGACGCCCTGCGTCACCTGACCATGCCGACGCTCGTGATCGTCGGCGAGCGCGACGCGATGCTCGACTCCCATGAGACTGCCCAGCGAGTGACTCGCACCATCCCGCACGCCATCGCCACGGTTCTCCCCGGCGTGGCACACAGCATCACCGGCCAGACCCAGCCCATCCTCGATTTCCTGCTCAGCTGATCCCGCGCTCCGCATTGATCTCCCCTCGACGGCGAAGGCCCGACCGGCTCCCCCGGGAAATCCAGGGCGCATGTGGTCGGGGACAGTCGATCTCGCAGGTGTTCGCGAACTCGGCGGCGTTGACGGCGGCGTCGTAGAGCCCGTCCTCGAAGGAGCACCGGTGGATGGTGACCGGCTCCCCGGTCGGGCTGAGCTCGCGGAGCACGTCGCCTCCGGCCCGCCTAGGTCGATCATCACCTCGCAGCGTCCTTCCTCCTGGTCTGTATTTCCGGAAGTCCGGGTTTCGGTGGATTCCACTGCGATTTTCTGGAAACCACCATACTGGCGCCATTCAGTGAATCCGCCTATCTGTACGCAACTCGCCACCGACGGGCGGGAACGGTTCCTGGGGCAGATTCCGGAATGATCGGCGACAAGCTGGTTGGGTAAGGGTCCCGAACCGAACGGATTCTTCCTGGTCGACATCGACTCGTGGTTCAGCTGCGCCCACACCCGGGGCCGGACTGGATGAACCTCGGTGGGTCCGTCGGGGTCATCCTCGTCACGCACGCGGTCCCAGGCATTGAGCCGTCTGACGGGGCGTCGGCGATCTGGGCGGAGGCCGGGGCGGCGAGCAACAGCATGAGCGCGGCCGTGGCGGTCACACCAGCCCGGGCGGCTCCGGCTGGAGCTCCGACCTCATCGGGGCCCGCACGGAAGGCCGGCTGCCATCGTGGAATCGCGGTCCGCCGCCTGTGTCCCATCACGCTCGTCCGCCCCCTCCGCTGCGTGTCCGTAGGCTTTGTGTGTACCCGTCCTGCGGCTGCGACACTCCGATGTCGAGCGGGTGCGGACGGTGCTGGTGACTTGAGGGTCACCTTATGATCATTAGTCCCGGTCTGGGTCTCGCGGCGGTCTCGACCGCCGCGCCCGGACCGCCGTGCCGCACCCACCCGCTCACTACGCCGGGGTGGGTAGTCGCCGTCCGGCGTGGGCCCTGTCCAGCCTCGGGTAGGGCCTACAGACACCCTGCCCCGGCGACCCGAGGACACCGGCCCCGGACCGGCGCCTCCGCGCGACAGCCACCAGGATCGTCACGCCACGGCGACACAACCAACCGGCGGAACGCGGCTCCGGATAATCCACCAGCCCGCCATACAGGCCAGGCGAAAGATGCGAGCCGGCGGCGCTTTCGGCCGCACCGAGGGCTGGTGCGGTGGATGGCCAGGATGATATTCGATAGATCTTTTCTCATTCCATCGACATTCTTTCTGCATCTGGCGGGGATACTGGCGGCCGGGCCATGCATCGCCCGTCCTCCATCTGATGGTGAAGCGCAGGTCGCCGTTGAGCGGTCCGAGCCTAGTAGCGCAGTTACCTCGACGGCCCTGCCAGAAAATGAGCAGAGGAGTGTCATGACTCTCAACAAGAGCCGCGTTTATGCAATGCTAGCCACGGTTCCGGCGGCTGTGACCTTCGCCTTCGCAGCGCCCGCCTCTGCTCAGACCGCGGTTGGTGGGCCGACCGTGGGTGGTACGACCGTGGCTGGTGGTGCCGGTACGGCGGTTGGCGGGCCGACTGTGGGTGGTACGACGGTCGCCGGCGGCGCTGGTGCCGGTACCGCGGTTGGTGGGCCGACTGTGGGTGGCACGACCGTGGCTGGTGGTGCCGGTACGGCGGTTGGCGGGCCGACTGTGGGTGGTACGACGGTCGCCGGCGGCGCTGGTGCCGGTACCGCGGTTGGTGGGCCGACCGTGGGTGGTACGACCGTGGCTGGTGGCGCCGGTACCGCGGTTGGTGCGCCGACCGTGGGTGGTACGACCGTCGCTGGTCGGGGCATCGGCATCCCGATCGGTGTCATAGCGGTTGGTGGGCCGACTGTGGGTGGTACGACCGTGGCTGGTGGCGCCGGTACCGCGGTTGGTGCGCCGACTGTGGGTGGTACGACCGTGGCTGGTGGCGCCGGTACCGCGGTTGGTGCGCCGACCGTGGGTGGTACGACCGTCGCTGGTCGGGGCATCGGCATCCCGATCGGTGTCATAGCGGTTGGTGCGCCGACCGTGGGTGGTACGACCGTGGCTGGTGGCGCCGGTACCGCGGTTGGTGGGCCGACTGTGGGTGGTACGACCGTGGCTGGTGGTGCCGGTACGGCGGTTGGTGGGCCGACCGTGGGTGGTACGACCGTGGCTGGTGGTGCCGGTACGGCGGTTGGTGGGCCGACCGTGGGTGGTACGACGGTCGCCGGTGGCGCCGGTGGCGGTGGTACAGCGGTTGGTGGGCCGACTGTGGGTGGTACGACCGTGGCCGATGGCGGCGGTACGGCGGTTGGTGGGCCGACTGTGGGTGGTACGACCGTCGCCGGCTGAAAATCGCGTGGATGATTGAGACCGCGCTGACCAACGGCCCTCCCTTCGCCTCTGCCGGCGTCAAGCAGGCAGCGGGCGGGGGGAGGGCCCGTCGGCGTGAGGCGGGCTCGGCATCAGCCGTCGGGTGCCCCTGATAGACGCCGCGCGCCGACGATTCTCGCGGCCAACGTCGATCTTCTGGGGACTGGTGAAGAAGTCGAACTGAAAACCGATCCCTGTCAGGGTTGCCGCGCAGCTAAACATGCGACCGTACGTCGAGGGAAACCCGGGGGGTCGGCGTGCGGAACTATAGATACCTGGCTGCGAATGAGCAGACAATTGTTCAGATTCGACTGCACTGGGTGGTAATTGCCCGGTTGGTTCTCGGCACGGCGGCCATCCTCGTCGGTGTCCTGGCCCTCTCCATCTACTCGAGGGCCCATGGCGCGGGTGCCGGTTTCCTGCTCACGCTGCTGTGGTGGGTCGCGCTGGCCGCGGTCGTACGACTGCTGTGGCGCCTGCTCGACTGGCACCGCACCAACCTGCTGATCACGAGCTCGCGGATGATCAAAGTGTCCGGGATCATCTCCTTGCGGGTCCAGAGCATCCCGCTGTCGAAGATCACGGATATCTCGTACACCCTGGATCCCAACGGCCGGGTGCTTGGCTACGGCAAGTTCGCGATGGAGACCGAAGGGGACCACGCGAGCGAGCTGGAGAAAATCGATCACGTTCCCCGGCCCGACCGGTTCTACCTGCTGCTCTGCAACAGCATTTTCGGGGGTTCCCCCGAGCCGGCCGCGGGCGACTGACCGTCCGGCCATCGGCTCCTGTCGGCCCCGGGCCCGGGGTGGAATCGGCGGCAGGCGGCACGGAGCACGGCGTAGCCTCGCACGGTGTCCCTGATCCCGCCGTTTCGGCTGGTGGCAGCCCTGCCCGCGAACCCGGCCGTCGAGCGGCGCACCGCCGTGACGCCGGTGAGCCGCGCGCCGCGCCGGTGTGCGACGTCCGACCTGGTGTCTGGCGGCGGACGTCGATGACCGAACGCAAGCCCGACTTCGCGGACCTGCTGATGTTGGAGTCCGTGGACCGCGACATCTTCCGTGGTCTGTGCCATGACGGCGCGCCGATGCGCGCGTTCGGCGGGCAGGTCGCGGCGCAGGCCCAGGTGGCCGCCGGCCGGACCGTCGAGCCCGACCGGCGGATGCATTCGCTGCACGGCTATTTCCTCCGCCCCGGCCGCACCGACGCACCAATCGTGTACCTCGTCGAGCGCATCCGGGACGGTCGGTCGTTCACCACCCGCCGCGTCAGCGCCGTGCAGGACGGGGAGACCATCTTCTCGATGTCCGCGTCGTTCCAGCGGCCACGCGACGCCGACGAGACGCACCAGCGAGAGGCCCCGGATGTGCCCGAACCCGAGACGTTGCGGCGGTGGTGGGGGCCGATCGACGAAGCCCCCGAATACCGACCGTTTCTCCTGATCGACATCCGCTCGACGACCGGTGTCCCCGGGAGGGCCGCGACCCCACCGATCGCCGCGGCGCCCGGCCCGGCCGACGGGATGCCGCGGCAGAACGTCTGGGTACGGGTCGACCAGGTGCTGCCGGACGATCCGCTGCTGCACGTCTGCGCGCTGACCTACCTGTCCGACCTGACCCTGGCCAGTACCGCGAACCTGCCCTATATGGCTCTTCCGGGGCGGCTCGACATCGTCTCCCTCGACCACGCGATGTGGTTCCACCGGCCGTTCCGAGCGGACGACTGGCTGCTGTTCGCGCAGGACAGCCCGAGCGCCGACAGCGGGAGAGGCCTCTCCCGGGGCATGTTCTTCACCCGGGACGGCCTGCTCGTCGCCTCCGCGATCCAGGAGGTCGGCCTGTTCCGCCGCTGAGGCCCGCCCGCCGCCGGTGGGCGCCGGGTCAGCGGACGACCTCGAACACCTGCTTCTGGACACCGTTCGGGTAGGCGTCGCATTCGACCAGTTTCAGCATGGTCTTGTCCTTGTCGGCCTCGCTGAACAGCCGCTTTCCCGCGCCGAGCAGCACCGGGAACACCAACAGGTGGTAACGGTCGACCAGCCCGGCGTCGGCGAGGCTCTTTCCCAGCGTCGCGCTGCCGTGCACCGCGATCGGGCCGCCCTCGGTCTCCTTCAGCTTCGCGACGTCGTCGACGGAACGCAGGATCGTCGCCGGCCACCGCGAGTCGTCCTCGGTGAGCGTGCTGGACACGACGTACCGCGGCATCGCGTTGTAGCCGGCGAAGTCGTCCATCGTCGGCCAGACCGGGGCGAAGGCCTCGTAGCTGGTCCGTCCCAGGAGCAGTGCCGTGGTCTCCTCCTGCTCCCGGCCCTTGATCTCGTAGGCGGCGGGGTCGAAGTCGATGTCCTTGAAGGTCCAGCCGGTGTTGCGGTACCCCGCCTCCCCGCCCGGCGCTTCCATGACTCCGTCGACGGACACGAAAGCGGTCACGATCAGTGTGCGCATCCTGAACTCTCCTCAGCCATGTCGTGGACGTCCCGCTCCGCCTCGCTCGCGGCCGTGCCGTCCACCCCGGTGTGTGCTCTGGTTGGACCGACCCAGCGCACGGAACTCATCGGTGCCGAGCCACAGCATGACGACGGGCGCCCGGGACAACTCCGTCCCGTGGCCGTGGCGGGCGGACCCAGGTTCCCGCAGCCCGCTTTGGACGGAGCCGCACCCGCAACCTCGCCTTCGCTCCCGGAACGCGCCAGACCGGGGCCTACCCCCTACCGTCAGCGGCCGGTCTGGTGCTGTTGCTCGAGGTAGAACTTCGCGGCCGCGCGGACGGCATCCGGTGTCGGGGACGGATCCCAGCCGAGTTCCCGGGTGGCCTTACTGTGGTCGAGCGGCGGCATGAAGTGCATGAGCCGGGTGCTGACGCTGTTCATCACGACGTCGCGGCGCAGCACACGCCCCGCCACGTCACCGAGGCGGCCTACAGCCTTCATCACGGTGAGCGGGATCCCGAAGCGCGGCGGTTTCGCCCCACCGGCCTCGGCCGCCGTCGTGACCAGTTCCTTCCAGGTCATGTAACGCTCGCTGATGATGTACCGCTCGCCGACGCGGCCCTTCTCCGCGGCCAGCAGGAACGCGCGGGCGGCGTCGGAGATGCCGACGACCTCCATCGCCGCATTGCCGAAGTAGAACGGCAGCCTGCCCTTCGCGGCGTCGGACACCATGCGGCCGTGCGGGGAGCCGTGGTCGGGCGCTCCGTAGGTCGTCGACACGCACATGACGATCCCCGGCAGCCCGTGCTCACGGCAGTAGCGCAGGACGAGGTTCTCGGCGGCGACGCGCGCCTGGATGTACGGCCCACCCAGGTGCTCCCAGGTGTGCGGAACGCTCTCGTCGGCCGGGCGGCCGTCCGGCGAGAGGCCGATCGTGCCGACGGTGCTGCAGAACACGAAGCGCCGCACCTGGGCTTCGAGCGCCGCGTCCAGTGCGTGCCGCAGGCCGTCGACGTTCGTCGCGAACAGCGGCGCCGGATCGCGCAACCAGGCCCGGGTGTCGACGACGCAGTAGTACACGGTGTCGACGCCGTGCATCGCCTCGCGGATCGCCGCGTCGTCGACCAGCTCGCCATAGCAACGTTGCACCGGTAAGTCGTCGAAAGCCCGCGTGGAGCTGGATCGGCGAATCCACACGCGGACGTCGTCGCCGCGCTCCGCGAGCTGCCGTGTGACGTGCGAACCGAGGAAACCGCTCGCTCCCATGACCAGGTGTGTGCCGACCATGAAATGACCACCCTTCCGCATTCCTCGGGCCCATTTCCCCTGCGCCCATTGCCTTCCCTGGGCCCATTGTCGCCGCGGCGCGCTACCAGCGCGCCTGTTGCAGCAGCGGGAGCGCTTCGGTGAGGGCACCGACCTCCGCGATCGAGGTCAGGTCGGCGGGGCGGGGCCGTCCTGACCGGTTGACCCAGATGGTGGGGATGCCCAGCGTGTGGGCGCCGGCGACGTCGGAGGTCAGCGAGTCGCCGATGTGGAGCACGGCGTCGGGGGGCAGCCCGAGCAGCCGCGTCGGGCTGCGTGAATCCGGCGCGGCTGTGTCTCGGTCGACGAGCGCGTCAGGCCGGCCTGTGGCCGATGCCGACCCGGATCACGGTGGATTCGGGCTCGTTCGCCCGCCACTGCGTCGCGAGGACGACGCCGGGGTCGAGGAGCTCCCAGCCGTCGAAGAACCGGGTGATCTGATCCGCTGTCCGCGCGTGGAAACTGCCGGTGGACGCCTCCCGCATCAGGGCGTACGCCGCCGCCAGATCCTCGGCCGGTACGTCGCCGGACGGTGCGTCGGTCGCGGGGATCGGATGGGTGAGGACGAAGTAGCTGCCGGGGGGCATCGCATCCGTCAGGGTGCGCACGATGGCGTACGGATCGTCCTCGTCGGGAATGCAGTGCATGACCGCGATGAGCATCAGGGCGATCGGCTGGGTGAAGTCGAGGGTCTCGGCGGCCTTGGCGAGGATCTCGGCCGGCTGGCGGACATCGCCGTGCACGTAGGCCGTGCGGCCCTCGGGGCTGCTGGTGAGCAGCGCTCGGGCGTGCGCGAGCACGATCGGGTCGTTGTCGGCGTAGACGATCCGGGAGTCCGGAGCGGCGCGCTGGGCCACCTCGTGGGTGTTGTCGGCCGCGGGCAGGCCCGTGCCGATGTCGAGGAACTGGCGGATGCCGTGCTCGGTGGCGAGCAGGTTCACGGCGCGGCGCAGGAAAGAGCGGTTTGCGCGGACGCTCTCGGTGACCGTGGGCATCGCGGCCATGACCGCCTCCGCCACTTTCCGGTCGGCCGCGAAGTTGTTCTTCCCGCCGAGCCAGTGGTCGTAGACCCGGGCGATGTGGGCGACGTCGGTGCGCAGGTCGACCGGCTCACCGTTGAAGCCCTGGACCGTGTCGCTGGTCGTGACCGACTTGAAGTCCCACGACCTGTCTCCGGGGAAACCGCTCTTGGCCAATTACTCTCGGTCCTTCCAGCATCCGTCGGGGCATCGCGCTGGACACCGCTGATCGGTACTCCGGGCGGGGACGGTGGCGTCAGACAGCCGAATACTACGCATTCGAGACGAACTGTGGCGCATCGTGGCATCTGGTGGCTCGGGTCACCGCAAACGCCCAGCTCAGAGGCTCGCGCACCTGCTTCGAGCCCACGGCGCCGGGGCCAGGGTCCTGTAGCGGGGAGCATATCGGGAACTTGGAGTGGTGCCCTGGTTACTTTCTGGTTTTCTTGACTGGTTCCAGAAAACGGGTGACCATGTGGTGGTGGCCACGGCGGAGGAGTTCCAGCGGATGTTGCGCGGGGCCGAGTTGCGCGTCACCCGTCCGCGGGTGGCGGTGCTGACGGCGGTCTACGCGCATCCGCACGCGGACACCGACTCGATCGTCGGTTCCGTGCGCGAGGAGCTTCCTGAGGTGTCCCACCAGGCGGTGTACGACTCGCTGCGGGTTCTCGCGACGGCCGGCCTGATCCGGCGTATCCAGCCGGCCGGCTCGGTGGCCCGTTACGAGTCGCGGGTGGGGGACAACCACCATCACGTCGTGTGCCGGTCCTGCCGTGCCATCGCCGATGTCGACTGCGCGGTCGGCTCGGCGCCCTGCCTGGCCGCGTCCGACGACCGCGGCTTCTCGATAGACGAGGCCGAGGTCTTCTACTGGGGCCGGTGCCCCGACTGCTCCCCACCGGCGACGCCTGACCGCCCCCGAGTCGCCCCTGACCGCACCTGACTCCTTCCGATCCGTCCAGACCGTTCCTGATCCGTCCCTGTCCGCTTTCGATCCGCTGCTGATCCGCCAACGACGGAGGATCCTGTGTCCGAGAATCACGAGACAGTTGTTTCCGAACTGAACGAGGAAAGCGGTGGCGGCTGCCCGGTCGCGCATGAGCGGGCCCCGCATCCCACCCAGGGCGGCGGGAACCGCGGCTGGTGGCCGAACCGGCTCAACCTGAAGATCCTCGCCAAGAATCCCGCGGTGGCCAATCCGCTCGGTGAGGAGTTCGACTACGCCGCGGCGTTCCGGACGCTCGACCTCCCCGCCGTCAAGCGGGACATCGCGCAGGTGCTGACGACGTCGCAGGACTGGTGGCCGGCCGACTACGGTCACTACGGCCCGTTCATGATCAGGATGGCGTGGCACAGCGCGGGTACCTACCGCATCAGCGACGGCCGTGGCGGCGGCGGCGCCGGGCAGCAGCGTTTCGCGCCGCTCAACAGCTGGCCGGACAACGGGAACCTGGACAAGGCGCGCCGCCTGCTGTGGCCGGTGAAGAAGAAGTACGGCCAGGCGCTCTCCTGGGCAGACCTGATGATTCTCGCCGGCAACGTCGCCCTGGAATCGATGGGTTTCACGACCTTCGGCTTCGCCGGTGGCCGCGAGGACGTCTGGGAGCCGGACGAGGACGTCTACTGGGGTCCGGAGACCACCTGGCTCGGCGACGAGCGCTACACCGGTGACCGGGAGCTCGAGAATCCGCTCGGGGCGGTCCAGATGGGCCTCATCTACGTCAACCCGGAGGGCCCGAACGGCACCCCGGACCCGCTGGCCGCGGCCCGCGACATCCGCGAGACGTTCCGCCGCATGGCGATGGACGACGAGGAGACGGTGGCGCTCATCGCCGGCGGCCACACGTTCGGCAAGACCCACGGCGCGGGCGACCCGGACAACGTCGGCCTGGAGCCCGAAGGTGCCCCCCTCGAGGCGCAGGGCCTCGGCTGGAAGAACGCCTTCGGTACCGGCAAGGGCGCGGACGCGATCACCAGCGGGCTCGAGGGCGCCTGGACTCCCACCCCGGTGAGCTGGGACAACAGCTTCTTCGAGACGCTTTTCGGCTACGAGTGGGCGCTGACGAAGAGCCCGGCCGGGGCCTACCAGTGGAAGCCGAAGGACGGCGCCGGCACCGGCACCGTCCCCGATGCCCACGACGCGGCGAAGAGCCACGCCCCGACGATGCTGACGACCGACCTCGCCCTGCGGTTCGACCCGGTGTACGAGTCGATCTCCCGGCGGTTCCTGGAGCACCCGGACGAGCTCGCGGACGCGTTCGCCCGGGCGTGGTTCAAGCTGACCCACCGCGACATGGGACCGGTCGCGCGCTACCTCGGCCCGGAGGTCCCGGCCGAGACGCTGCTGTGGCAGGACCCGGTGCCGGCGGTGGACCACGAGCTCGTCGACGCCGCGGACGTCGCCGCGCTGAAGGCCCGGGTCCTCGCGTCGGGCCTGTCGGTCTCCGAGCTGGTCGCGACCGCGTGGGCGTCGGCCTCGACGTTCCGTGGCGGTGACAAGCGCGGCGGTGCCAACGGCGCGCGCATCCGCCTTGAGCCGCAGCGCGGCTGGGAGGTCAACGAGCCGGACCGGCTGGCGGCGGTGCTGGGGACGCTGACCGGCATCCAGGAGGAGTTCAACGCCGCCCGGACCGACGGCAGGCGGGTCTCGCTCGCCGACCTGATCGTGCTCGCCGGTGGTGCCGCCGTCGAGCAGGCCGCCCGCGGCGCCGGGTTCGACGTCGAGGTCCCGTTCACGCCGGGACGGACCGACGCGTCCCAGGAACTGACCGACGTCGAGTCGTTCGCGGCGCTCGAACCGGCCGCCGACGGGTTCCGTAACTACCTCGGGAAGGGCCAGCGCCTGCCGGCCGAGTACCTGCTGCTCGACCGGGCGAACCTGCTGACCCTGAGCGCCCCCGAGCTGACGGTCCTTGTCGGTGGCCTGCGGGTGCTGGGGGCGAACTTCCGGCAGTCACCGCTGGGGGTCCTCACCGCGACGCCCGGGGTGCTGACCAACGACTTCTTCGCCAACCTGCTCGACCTGGGCACGACGTGGCGCCCGAGCGGCGAGGACGACAACGTCTTCGAGGGCCGCGACGCCGCCACGGGCGAGCTGACCTGGACCGGCAGCCGCGTCGACCTCGTCTTCGGCTCGAACTCCGAGCTGCGTGCGCTCGCGGAGGTGTACGCGAGCGACGACGCGCGGGAGAAGTTCGTACGCGACTTCGTCGCGGCCTGGGTCAAGGTGATGAACCTCGACCGCTACGACCTCGCCTGATCCCACCGCCTGGGTGGCCCCGCCGGGCCACCCAGGCGGCCGTCGAGGCGAGAAGCAACCGATGGTTGCTGGATGTCGCCCTGCCGGGTAACCTGACGAGCAACCAAACGTTGCAGGAGGATGTCATGGAACTCGGCACAATCGAGCGGGAGATCTACGTCGAGGCGGCGCCCGAGATCGTCTTCGAGGTGGTGAGCAGCCCCGATCACCTCAGGCAGTGGTGGCCGGACGACGCCCGCTACGAGCCGACGCCCGGCTCGACGGGGCAGATCGTCTTCGGTGACTGCAATGCCGGCGGGACGGCGGTGGCGTTCACCGTCGTCGACGCCCGACCGCCGCGGACGTTCTCGTTCCGCTGGACGCACCCGGCCGGCGAGGCCGCGGTGGAGGGCAACTCGCTTCTGGTCACCTTCGAGCTGACCCCGTCGGGCGCCGGGACGGTGCTCCGGATGACCGAGACCGGTTTCCGCGAGATGGGCTGGGAGGTCGCCGTCCTCGAGCAGCAGTACCAGGAGCACGTCACCGGCTGGGACTTCTACCTGCCGCGGCTCGCGCCGTACGTCGCGACGCTTCAGCTGCGGCCATGAGAACCGCCGTGGCCGAGAACGTCGACGACGACCTCTGGTCCGCGATCGGGGACCCGACCCGGCGCCGGATGCTCGACCTGCTGCTCAGCGAGGGCCACGGCACCGCGACCACGCTGAGCCAGCGGCTGCCGGTCACCCGCCAGGCGGTGGCCAAGCACCTCGTCGTCCTCGACCGGGTCGGCCTCGTCCACGCGACCCCGGCAGGCCGGGAGAAGCAGTATCGGGTGGACGGCGCCCAGCTCGCCCGCGCGGTGGCCCAGCTGTCGTCCGTCGGGTCGGCGTGGGACGCCCGACTACAGCGGATCAGGCACATCGCCGAGTCGATCCAGCGCACCCAACGCGCCGTCGTCTTCGAGGATCATGAGGACGGCCCTGCTCACCAGGCAGGGGACATGCTCCGTCCGGGCCATGCCAGGGAGGAGAACGAGCACCGGTAGCCCGCGGCGGCCGTGAAAGCGGCCGCTCGGGTGCGCCTGATACGCACAATGCAACCATGGGTGTGCTGGAAGTGGTGGCGCCGAGTCTGACTGAGGTCGTCCGCGGCAACGCGCGGTGGATGATGTGGAACACCCTGCTGGCCTGGGCTCCGGTCGTCCTGGCCTGCGGACTGTTCCTGGGTGGCGCCGACCGGCATCCGCCGCGTTCGCCCCTGTGGTGGGCCGGGCTCGTGCTGTTCGCGCTGTTCCTGCCCAACGCCCCGTACGTTGTGACCGACCTCGTCCATCTACGGGACGATGTGTTGGTGGCGGGCGGCGACGGTCCCGTGGTGACCGCGGTGCTGCCTGTCTACGCGGTGTTCATCGGGTCGGGTTTCCTCGCCTATTACCTGTCACTGGCCGGCCTGCGCCGGTATCTCGGCCGCGTAGGCCGGGCGGAGTGGCAAGGCCGGGTCACCGTGGCGGCACACGCCCTGTGCGCCGTCGGGATCTTCCTGGGGCGGTGGGCCCGGCTGAACAGCTGGGAACCGGTCGTCGACCCGCACGGCACGTTCGAGCGGATCGTCCTCCAGTTGTCCTGGAGCTGGGCGCCGATCCTGATCCTGGCCACCTTTCTGGTGGTCTGGATCGGCCATTTCGTGACGAGGGCGGTGGCCGGAGCCGCCTGGGACGCCGCCCTGCGCGGAGCCCGCCTGCTGCGCGTCCTGTGACCTGTCGGCTGGCGAGACGACGACGCCCGGGCCGGGTGAATCCGGCTCGGGCGTCGTCGATTGTCAGGAGGCGGACCGCCGCGTCGCGCAGGGGGAGGCGGCCGTGTATCACGCGTACAGCATTATCCCGATCACGAGACCGATCGCCGTCCCGGCGATCGCCACGATTGTCGCCGCCTTCCCCCGGCTGCTTCGCCTGCTCCAGGCCACCGCGCCGCAGACGATGCCGGCCACTCCGGCGACCGGGAACAGCACACCGACCGCGCCCAGGACGAATCCCAGGATCCACAGCGTGCGGACACCAGAGGTTTCACCAGCCGGGCCGGGGCCGTGCGGGTACGGCGGGCGGCCGAACTGCGCCTGCGTCTGTCCGTTTTCCGGATACGGCAGATAACCGCTCTGGTCAGCCGATGGCTGCGGGTACGCACCCTGCGGGGCAGCCTGGCCAGTGGCATTGTGCCCGGCCCGCGGCGTGGGGTTCCGACCGGCCTCCGGCATTGGCGGCGCGTAGGGGCTGTCGCCTGTGACCTGGGGATTCCCGGTGTTGTGGACCGTTGTCGGCCTCGTCATCACGACTCCGTTCTCTCCACGGTTTCTGCTGGCGTCGGGCCGGTGCGGCCGGACCTGAAACAGCTCCTACCCGGTTTACCGCCGGACTCACCCACGACATCGCATTCGGAAGGACACCGCCGAGAGCAGCCGGATCTCCCTGGGTGCGCTGCGGGTGCGGGCGGAGCGCGACGGTCGGATGTCGTCACGCCTGCCGCATGGCCCGCGGCCCTGGCGTGGACGACCCGGCATGCCGTGATCGTGCCGCTCGGCCACGTTCGGCGCAGGGCCTGTTCTGACACCATGAGGGCCGGTGTTCCCGCCGCAGCCTGGCACCCTTCGAGAAGGAGGCGACCGAATGGTCAACCCGTCGCGCCCCGTACGTGTCGTTCAGTGGTGCACCGGTCGTATCGGCCAGATCTCCATTCGTCATTTCGCGGCCAACTCCGCGTTCGAGCTGGTCGGTGTCTACACGACTTCCGCGGCAAAGGACGGTGCGGACGCGGGCGATCTCGCCGGGATCGCCCCGCTCGGCGTCACAGCGACCACGGACAAGGGGAAGCTCCTCGCCATCGACGCCGACTGCGTGCACTACGCGCCGTTACGGCCCGACCTTGACGACCTCGAGGCCCTCCTGCGTTCCGGGAAGAACGTCGTCACACCGCTGGGCTTCACGTTCCCGCGGCCGGACGACGAGCAGACGATCCGGCTACAGGCGGCCTGCCGGGCGGGCGGGACCAGCTTCCACGCCGGTGGCATCCACCCGGGTTTCGTCGGTGACATCTTCGCGCTCGTCGGTTCCCGGCTGCACAGCCGCCTCGACCAGGTGGTCGTGACCGAGGTGGTCGACTTCAGCGGCGCGCCGGCGAGCGAGATGCTCACAGCCTTCGGGTTCGGGCGGGACCCGGACGAGGCCCATCGGACGCACCGGCTCGCCCTGGACGCGTACAGCCAGTCCATCGGCCTGCTGGCCGCAGGCCTCGGCCTTACGGTCGACCGGTACGAGTGTGGCCTCACGGTTGCCGTCAGCGACGAGGACCTCGTCGTCGCCTCGGGGGTCATCCCGACCGGCAAGGTGGCGGGAATGTGCCGGCGCTGGGAAGCGGTCGTCGACGGGCGTTCCGCGATCGTCTTCCAATCGAAGTGGAAGATGGCGGACGATCTCACTCCGGAGATCGTGAACGGCGCGAGTCGGTACATCGTCGAGTTCTTCGGCGAGCCGGCCACCACGTTCACGATCGAAGCGAATCCGTCCGGCGGCTCGGCCCATCCCGGCCAGACCTGGACCGCGATGTCAGTCGTCAACATGATCCACGACGTCGTCGCGGCCCCACCCGGCATTCAGACGCACCTTGACCTTCCGCTGGGAAGATCGCGCGGCCTGTTCCACTGACAGCTGCCCACCCTGGCGACGAGCCCCGTTCCGGGGCCGTCGCCAGGCGACGGGGGCGTGGGCCGCCACCC